>ONMG01000058.1 GCA_900318855.1 uncultured Prevotella sp. | reverse complement strand
CCCGGCGTCCCGACGTTGCCGATTTTAACAGGTACAGCCAGCCTTACATGCAGCACTATATGCAGCACTGCACTTCTCGCCGCCTGCCGAACTCGAGGTGATGGCTGAGTGCAGCTCCACGCTGACGCATGCCGACATGAGGGCGACACTGTCGGTGGTGGCCGAGTTCGTGAAGGGTGGTGCGTTTATGAAGTCAGCAAGATGATGATTGACACGGAACAGTTAATAAACGTTGTAAGCCACGGAAGCCTTTTTTATTGTTTTGCCTGCTAATAGTCGCAATATTAAACATTCCAACACAAAAATTAATAAGCGCGAAGAAATAACTGTGAAGAACTATAAAAAAACTTCCGCAAATATTTGCTCGTTATGGAAAGATGACGTACCTTTGTACACAAGGATCAACCTTGATGAGGTTAAAGCCACTAAATGAACATTAACGACGACATTCTATCTTAATCTAAGCGACGCTTCCCCTGATAGCGGATGCAGTTCCTTATTAACTAATCAAAATGCGTATGTATAAACAACAGCTAAAAACCGGCTCACGCTTGGCATACCCCCCCCGCCTGCTTACATTGGCGAAGGCATTCCTGCTATGCACAGCCCTGAGCACGACAGCGACAGCCCTTGCTGTCCCCACCCACAGCGAGGTAGCCTCCGTCAATAAGGAGGAGACCCATTCCGTTTCGGGAACTGTGACCGACGGCGTCACCAACGAGCCCCTCATTGGTGTCACCATCCGAATCAAAGGCACAACCAAGGGTGGTGCCGTGACCGATGTTGACGGTCACTACCGCCTCACAGGTGTCACCTCTAAGTCGGTGATAGAATTTTCATACATCGGCTATAAGACCAAGACCGTCAGCGTGGGCGATGTCGCCGTGCTCGACGTGCAATTGGTTTCTACGGACAACCAGCTCGGCGAAGTTGTGGTCGTCGGTGCCGGTACACAGAAGAAAATCTCAGTGACGGGCTCCATTGCCTCCATCAAGGGTACTGACCTTGTGGCTCCCTCCTCATCTCTCACCAACAACCTGGAGGGTAAGATTGCGGGTATCATCTCGCGAGCCAGCAGTGGCGAACCAGGCTCGGTATCAGAGTTCTACATCCGCGGTGTGAGCACGTTCGGCGGACGTACGCAACCGCTGATTTTGCTCGACGACGTGGAAATCTCTTCGGGCGACCTCAACCGTATTCCGCCTGAGACCATTAAGAGCTTCACCATCCTGAAGGACGCTTCGGCAACAGCTATCTACGGTGCACGTGGTGCCAACGGTGTGATGCTCGTCACCACTAAGGATGGTGAGAAGAACTCTCGCGCCCGCATCAATGTCACCTTCGAGGCAAGCTACCAGCACCCGGTGAAGAGATTGGATATTGCCGACGGCGTGACCTACATGAAGATGTACAACGAGGCACAGCTTACACGCCACCCTTCGTTGACTCCACGCTACTCAGATGAGTATATCGCCAACACAGCAAGTGGCATCAATCCCTACGTCTATCCTAATGTCAACTGGTACGACCAGGTCTTCAAGTCGGGATGCTGGAACGAGCGTGCCAATATGAATATCTCGGGTGGCGGCAGTCGCGTGACCTACTACATGAGTGCTCAGGTTAACCACAACACCGGACTCTTCAACACGCGCGACGACTACTTCTTCAACAATAACTACAACGCCTACGAGTACCTCTTCCAAAACAACGTCACCTACGACCTCACTAACACGACGAAGGTGAGTCTGCGCATCAACACGCAGATAGGCAACAACAAAGGACCTAACGCCAATTCCAGCGACCTGCTGTGGAACGTCTGGCAGGTGGACCCGGTGAGCTTCCCTGCTATCTTCCCCGCTGTAGAGGGTGACAAGCATATTCGCTTCGGTAACGCCATCTACTCAGATACGCGACTCTACACCAACCCCTACGCCAACATGCTGAGCACATTCAAGGAGACCAACTACTCGACCATCAACACTTCGATGAGCGTCGACCAGAAGTTGGACTTCATCACAAAGGGTCTCAACATCACCGCTCTCTTCAACTGGAAGACATGGTCGCAGTCGTACTACTCTCGTTCAGTCACACCTTATTATTATAGGGTAGTGGATGGCAGCTGGAATCCCGATGACCCTTCAGTGGTGCAGACCGAGATGGTGGGTACGGCCGGTACCGACTTCATCAGCCAGTCGGGCATCAACCGCAACGCTGACAACACATTCTACATGGACGCCCGTCTGAACTACAACCGCCGCTTCGGCAAGCACACTGTCGGCGGCATGCTCATGTACATGATGCGTGAATATCGCAGTGATGTGTATCCTCACCGCAACCAAGGGTTCTCTGGACGCTTTACCTATGATTACAACAACACCTACATGGCTGAGGTCAACTTCGGTTACAATGGTACGGAGCGTCTTAAGACTCACCGTTTCGAGTTCTTCCCCGCTATGTCATTAGGTTGGGTGGTGAGCAACGAGAAATTCTGGAAACCCATCAACAAGTATGTCGACTTTTTCAAACTTCGTGCTTCCTATGGTCTCGTCGGTAACGACCAGACAGGTGAGAGTGCCGGTGCTGCCCACTTCCTCTACATCAATGAGGTGACACCCGGCAACAGCATGAACTATGTCACAGGTCCCTACAATGGTGCCAGCGGTAACATGAACCTCAGGGGGCCTGCTATCGGCCGCTACGCCGTGGAAGGTGCACACTGGGAGCGTGCCAAGGAATTCGACTTTGGTTTCGATGCCCGTATCCTCAACGACCTCAACATTACTTTCGACTACTTTCACAACAAGCGCGACCGCATCCTCATGCGCCGTGGCTCTTTCCCCTCACTACTCGGCTACTGGGGTGCCGTGCCTTTCAGCAACGTGGGCAAGGTGGACAGCAAAGGTTACGAGTTCAGCGTGAACTGGGCTCACAAGGTGAACAACGATCTGCACTTTGAGTTGCGTTTCAACTGGACCTACACCAAGAACAAATACGTCTATGTCGACGAGCCCGACTATCCCTATGTGTGGCAGGTGCAGACCGGACGTCCGCTCTACAGCTGTGTAGGCTACATTGCTGAAGGCCTCTTCCAGAGTGAAGAAGAAATCAAGATGCACGCCGACCAGACCGGACTTGGAAGCACCCCGATGGTGGGCGATATCAAGTACCGCGATATCAACGGCGACGGCAAGATTACTACTGAGGACCAGGCCATTGTCTCACCTTACGGCTCGCTTCCGCGTATCCAGTACGGTATCGGCCTGAGCCTGAACTATAAGAAGTTCGACTTCGGTGTATTCTTCAACGGCTCCGACAAAACCAAGCGCTTCATACAGGGCATGCAGCCCTTCCATGCCAACATGGGCAACGCCAAGGGTGTGATGCAGTGGATTGCCGACAGCTACTGGAGTGAGTCAAACCCCAATCCCAATGCAGAGTTCCCACGCCTGGGTCTCAACAACGCCGACGACGCTCAAAACACGCCCAACAGTACCTATTGGTTGCGCAATTTCCGCTACATCCGCTGGAAGACGCTCGAGGTGGGCTACAGCTTCAAGTTCTGCCGCGTCTACTTCAGCGGCGACAACCTCGCAGTGTGGAGCCCCTTCAAGTATTGGGACCCCGAAATCTGGTGGAACTCCTATCCGCTGCAGCGCACATTCAACTTCGGTGTACAAGTTAAAATTTAATCGCAATGAAAAAGTTTAAGAAAAATATAAAGACGATGGCCACTGTGGCCATGGCAGCCGTCACCCTGGTAAGCTGCAACTACTTGGATATCGTCCCGCCTGCCACGCCCGACTTCAAGGATACGATGAAGGATCGCGACGCCACACTCGGCTTCCTCTATTCATGCTATGCCGGACTAAGGTCCTGGGCCAACAGCAAGCCTGAGAGCTACCTGTCAGCCTCCGATGAGTTCGTGGAGCCCATGGAGTACGGATACGCCTTCTCGTACTACAACTTCAATCAGGTGACTCCCACCGAGCACAACGACCTCGGTCCTTGGGTGAACATCTATAACAACCTGGGACAGTGTCACCTCTTCACTAAGTACCTGCCTGTGCTCAATCCAGAACAGGTAACGGAGGAGGACCGCACACGCTGGATGGCCGAAATCAAGTTCCTTGAGGCCATCTACCACAATATCCTTCTCGATGCTTACGGCCCCATCCCATTGGTGACCGGCTACATCCCGCAGAACACAGCTAAGACCGGCTTCCCGGGACGTTCGCCCTACGATGCTTGCGTCGATTCCATCAGCAAGTGGTACGACGAGGCCGCTCAGACCTTGCCCGCAACTGTCTCTACCGAGGAGTTGGGCCGCGGCACGTCGACAGCTTGCTACGCTTTGAAAGCCAAGCTCCTTGTGCACGCCGCTTCACCATTGTGGAACGGCCACTTCCCCTATCCTACATGGAAGAACAAGGACGGCAAGTTGCTCGTGAGCAACACCTACGATGCTTCGAAATGGCAGAGGGCACTCGAAGCCTGCAACAAGGCCATCGAGTATGCTACGACAACAGGCCAGCGCTCTCTCTTCGACATGAAGACCTCTGAGAGCCTACGTAAGCTCGACAAGCTGCCTCTCCCCACCTACGAAGGTGAGGACACCACCTTCAGCAAGCACGTGATGCAGATGCGCTATCTCACCACGTCAACAGAGGAGGAAGGCAACCACGAGGTCATCTTCGGTGTTGTTGTTGACGCTGATGCACATATCCGCACTGGCATGCCCCACGGATGTCTGGTTAAGAACGACGGTAACGCCGTAGGCGGTTGGGCTGGACTCTCACCGACACTCAACGCCATAGAGAGCTTCTACACAAAGGACGGAAAGCTTCCTAAGGACGATCCAAACTTCTACAATGAAAGTGAGTGGTTCGAATCAGCCGGCATCAAAGGCAAGGAGCGCATCATCAAGCTGAACGCCTACCGTGAGCCCCGCTTCTACGCCTGGGTAACCTTTGACGGCGATGAGTACAGCCAGGTGATAAGCAATGGCAAGCCTCTTGTCTGCAATTATCTGAAGTCCGACAAGGCCTACCAGGGCTACAATCCCACGCTCTATCAGCGCGATAACAGCCAGACCGGCTTCAACATGAAGAAGAATGTGCAGCCCAACTTCAAGTGGACGGGTACGGGCAGCAACAACATGCGCATTGTTCCCCGGACAGTCATCCGCCTGGCTGACCTCTATCTGTTGCGTGCAGAGTGCTACGCCAACCTCGGCCAGACCGACAAGGCCATTGGCGACCTCAACATCATCCGCGAGCGCGCTGGCGTGCCCGACCTGACGGCTGCCGACGTGACCAGCGAACACCCCATCGTGGAGTGGGTTCACAACGAGCGCTTCTCGGAGCTCTTCTTCGAGGGAGAGCGCGCTCAGGACTTGCGCCGATGGATGCTTGCACCGCAGTATTTGGGCGCCAATGTACGCAAAGGCCTCAATGCCTTAAGCAAGGCCGACCCCTCGTTTGCAGAGTTCAATACTCCCAAGAAGATTGACCAGCCCTTCCAGTGGTCAAACCGCATGTATCTGATTCCTGTCGCAGTGAGCGAGGTCTACAGCAACCCGCAGCTCGTGCAGGCTCCCGGCTACTAATTAACCCAAGCTTAATAAAGAACACAGTATGAAAAAGAAAATCATATCATGCCTGGCCATGTTCGTGACACTACTTGCCGTAGTGTCGTGCAACGACCACGACTATGACCTCGACAAACTGGTGCCCGATGCCTACCATAAGATTTCCTACATCAAGGAATATGGTACGCACAACCTCCACTTGTTCACCACGCAGACCGAATACACCGACTCCCTGATTCTCATCAAAGCAGGCAGCGACCCTTCGGCCTCAGTTAATCTGAAGATGGATGTGCTCGACCAAGTGGCCGTAGACTCCGTCTACAATCAACTCCTCGGCACCAACTACAAGGTGCTGCCTGCCAACTGCTATAGCTTTGCCAACGGACAGGATGTGAGTTTCGCCTCTGGCCAGGAGGGACAGTACTTCCCAGTGACCTTCAACCCGACGGCCATCTATAAACTCGCTCAGCAGGATGCCGACGCTCAGTATGTGCTATCCCTTCAACTCAACACTGTGGGTAAGGACAGCGTGAACTCCGACATGAACCGTGCGCTCTATGTAGTCGACGTGAAGAGCCCCGTCTTAGGCTTTGGCGCAACTGAGATTCAAGCCACGATGATTTACAAGAGTCTCGACGTAAAGATTCCGCTGGTTATCAACAACACCGACCGCAACACCGATGACATCACGCTCGCGCTCGACAATGCCGGACAGGCAAAGGCCGTGGCCGACTACAACAATCTGCACGGCACGTCGTACAAGCTGTTGCCTTCAAGCTCCTATAGCTTCAGCAACCTTGGTATTGGCAAAGGCTTTATCCGCGACACTGCTACCTTAGTAGTGAACCGTGCCAACCTTGAGAACGATGAGACCTACATCCTGCCGCTCAAGATAGGAAGCTCGTCGATGGGTGAGAAGATGCAGAACGACTCTGTCTACTCTTATGCCATCGTCAGCGTACCACTCTATGCTACGGCTGTTGTGCCGGTCTCGCAGTGCAAGGTGGTATTCTGCAACAACGACAACGCTATTGGCGGAAGCTCTGACAACGCCGGTATCGGAGCTATCTTCGACCAGAACCCCAACTCCTTCTGGCACACGGGATGGCAGTTGTCACAGTTCACCGGTTCCGACGACTACTACTATGGCTACAACGACCACCATGCCTTCAAGTGCTGGCGCAACGCCGACAAGACCATCTTCGTCGTCGACCTGCAGAAGGCCCGCAACGTCATTGGTGTGCAGGAGCTCCAGCGCAGCCCGAACAACCGCGACGCCAAGGATGCCAAGATTTACGTCACAGCCGACAATGAGTTCAAGTTCACGCCTGTGAAGAACGGTGGAAACATCGCCGACTACAGCACTGTGGGTCTGAACAGCTGGACACACCTCATGGACGTGCAGTTTGCACAGACAGCTGGCTGGCAGGTCTTCAATGCTCCGTCATCGGTAATGGAGAACGGCGGTGTCAAGGGACGCTTCATGAAGGTTCACTTCCAAAGCTCTTGGCGCGGTCAAAACCTCTCCGTGGCTGAGTTCCGCATCGTGGAGCTGCTTGCCGTCAATGGCAACGCCGTGAAGTAAGCAATTCTTTCCCTCAGAAAACAACGTTAAGTCAAGTCCTGCGTAAGCTCAGCCTTATGCAGGACTTTCTTCTCCACTACTATTCCTTTCAGGCTCCAAAAAGAAAGCGGGTAGATGAAGGACTGCCACGTTCGCCGCATTAATTCTTCTCCGCCCCAACTACAGGCCATTATAACCCTATGCCTAAGCCAAAAGCGACCAATAAGGAGTGTTTTGGCGTGCTTATCCCTTATAAGTGAGCCAAAACAAGAATAAAATGAGGCTTTTGGCTTGCCTATACCGCTCCTTTTTCGAAACTTTGCCTCAAAACGAGTCAATATGGGCAAGTTGACAGGAAGGACAAAGAAGAGACAGCTCTTAAAACTATATTTGGAGAGTGAGCGCTCGGAGTTTGTTGCCATTTCGCTCGGAGTTTATTGCCATTTTATGGGCGACGACGCATCGGCAAGACATTTCTGGTGACAGAGTCGTTGGAAATGAGCTCGACTTTGACATGACTGGTATCATGAATGGAGACTCAGCCATACAACTCACTCGCTTGACATGAATGCATTGTTTGGGAAATGACTCGGGGGACCTTTCCCCTCTTTCTACCCACAAAGTAATCGTTTTCCAGAGATTTTCCGACCGTCTGCTTGCTTATCAGGGCGAATAGTCGTAACTTTGAAGTCGAAAACATTCTAACTCGATACTTCTTATGCACTTTAACAAGACCGTCACTACACTCGCATTACTCATCTGCGCCTTATTCAGCCCCACGCTGAGCAGCGGAGCAACGGTCAACGATCGTTTCACCGTAGGCAAAGGCAGCTTTCTGCTCAATGGAAAGCCTTTCGTCATCAAGGCCGCCGAGATGCACTATCCCCGCATCCCCCGTCCTTATTGGGAGCAGCGCATCAAGATGTGCAAAGCGCTCGGCATGAATACGCTCTGCCTCTACGTGTTCTGGAACATCCATGAGCCACAGCAGGACAACTTCAACTTCACAGGCAACAACGACGTGGCCGCCTTCTGCCGACTGGCACAGAAAAACGGCATGTATGTCATCGTGCGCCCTGGACCCTATGTCTGTGCCGAGTGGGAGATGGGCGGACTGCCCTGGTGGCTGCTGAAGAAGAAGGATATCCGTCTGCGTGAGCAGGATCCATTCTTCATGCAGCGCGTGAAGGTCTTCGAGGAGAAGGTGGCTGAGCAGCTCGCTCCGCTGACCATCCAGCGCGGTGGCCCAATCATCATGGTGCAGGTGGAGAACGAATACGGCAGCTACGGCGAGAACAAGCCTTACATCCGTGCTATCCGTGATCTGCTCAAGGCGAATTGGTACACACAGGACAAAGAGGGCAAGAGTGTGGGGCCCGTGCTCTTCCAGTGCGACTGGGCAAGCAACTTCACCATGAACGGACTCGATGACCTGGTGTGGACGATGAACTTCGGCACCGGTGCCAATATCGACGAGCAGTTCCGACGTCTCGGCGAGCTGCGTCCCGATGCCCCTAAGATGTGCTCAGAGTTCTGGAGCGGATGGTTCGACAAGTGGGGAGCCCGCCACGAGACGCGTCCGGCAAAGGATATGGTGGCCGGAATCAACGAGATGCTCTCCAAAGGCATCTCCTTCTCGCTCTACATGACGCACGGAGGGACAAGCTTCGGTCACTGGGCTGGAGCCAACAGCCCGGGCTTCGCACCCGACGTGACCTCCTACGACTACGACGCGCCCATCAATGAATATGGTCAGGCCACGCCCAAATACTATGAGTTGCGCAAGACGCTCGCAAAATATGCCGACAGCCACAAGCTGCCTGCTGTGCCCAAGCCTGCGGCTCCGCTGGTGAGTTTCCCCAAAGTGGAGCTCACCAGCCGCATTCCGCTCTGCCAGTTCATCACGCGCACGGTAAAGAGCCACGACACAAAGACCTTCGAGGAGATGGACTTGGGATGGGGCTCTGCCTTCTACTCCACTACCCTGCCCGATATCAGCCAACCCAGTCGCCTCACCATCAGCGATGCCCACGACTACGCACAGGTGTTCATCAACGGGGAGTTTGCAGGGAAGATCGACCGCGTGAAAAACGAGAAGAGTATCATGCTCCCATCTGTAAAGAAAGGTGATAAACTCGACATCCTCGTAGAGGCGATG
>ONMG01000229.1 GCA_900318855.1 uncultured Prevotella sp. | reverse complement strand
TGCCTTTCGGCGTAGGAACGCGCCTTCTGCTCATTGCGACTCATCACCGCTTCCACGTGCGAGCCTTCCACCTCATTGAAGGCAGGCCCCGACTTCTTCTCGGTGACCTCGCCACATCCTATGAATCCCCAACTGATAAGTTTCATGCCGACTGAATTATCCGTAGATGAAGTTGATGATGAACAGAATGGAGAGTATCACCAGTGTGGCATTGAGCTCCTTCCATTTACCGGTGCAAGCCTTGATGATGACATAACTCAGGATGCCGAAGCAGATGCCGTCGGCAATAGAATAGCAGAGCACCATGGTGATCATGGTGATGAAGGCAGGGAAAGCCTCGCTCACATCATTGAGCTCTATGTGCTTAACAGAATCTATCATGAGTACACCCACCATAACCAAGGCGCCACTCGTGGCTGCACCCGGTATGAGCAGGAAGAGAGGTGAGAGCAGCAAGGCTATCAGGAAGAACGCACCCACCGTAAGAGAGGTCAGACCGGACCGGCCGCCCTCGGCAATGCCCGAAGCGCTCTCAATATAGGTGGTGATGGTAGAAGAACCGAGCGCAGCGGCGCAGGTGGTACCGATGGCATCACTCATCATGGCCTCACTCACATGGGGAATAGTGCCGTCGGGCTTCACGATGCCCGTCTTCTGCGCCAATCCTACAAGCGTCCCTACCGTATCAAAGATATTGACGATGAGCAATGAGAATATCACGAGAAGGGTTTTAATGCTGAAGAAGCCAGCAAAGTCGAACTTGCAGAAGATGGGCGAAAGCGACTGAGGCATGGAAACAGGCGACCACCCCTCCGGCAACTGTGTCACCCCAAGAGGCAGTCCGATGAGGGTGGCGGCAATGATGCCGATGAAGAGAGAGCCCTTCACGTTGCGGGCCATAAGAATGCCACTGATGAGAATGGCGGCAATGCCGAGAATGCAGGTGGGGGTAAAGGTGCCAAGACCGACGAAGGTGCCTTCCTTGGCAACAATGATGTCGGCGTTCTTCAGTCCGATGAAAGCGATGAACATGCCGATGCCGGCCGAGATGGCATAGCGCAGATTGCGGGGAATGCTGTAGAGAATCACCTCGCGGATGTTGAACAACGTGATGAGCAGGAACACTACACCCTCGATGAGCAGGATGGCCAGCGACTGCTGCCAACTGTAACCCATGGCCTGGCACATGGTGTAGGCAAAGAAGGCATTGAGACCCATGCTGGGAGCCTGCGCAAAGGGCAACTTGGCCATGAAGGCCAGCAGAAGTGTGGCAATGGCGGAAGCCAGTGCCGTGGCTGTGAAGAGAGCCGGCTTGTCCATGCCTGTAGTGGAGAGAATGGCTGGGTTGACGGCCAGGATGTAGCTCATGGTGAGGAAGGTGGTGGCACCGGCAATGAGTTCGGTACGGACCTTCATAGTGCGCGGGTCGAATCCGAAAAGCCGCATCAGCAAGCTCTTGCCTGCCTCGGGTTGCTGCCCTGTGCCGTCGGTGGCAGGGGCCGATGTGATAATCGTGTCTGTGTTCATTACTTTGGCTTATTAGTTGTGGTATCTGTTTGCTCTTTGTTGCCGCTGTTAATCCAATGGTCGAGAATCATGCGGGCAATGGAAAGTTTTTCGGGAATGGTGGGCAGATGATCACGGCGGAACCAGCCACCACGCGAGAGTTCGGAACGCTGGAGATGGATGTCGCCCGACACATAGTCGGCAGTAAAGCCCACCATGAGACCGCATGGATAAGGCCAAGGCTGTGAGCCGAAATAGCGCAGGTTTGTTATCGTTACCCCGGTCTCCTCCATCACCTCACGGAGGACAGCCTGCTCAAGGGTCTCTCCCGTCTCCACGAATCCTGCTACCAGACCATAGAAATCGGATGCGAAATTGCGGGCATGGACAAGCAACACCTCGTCGCCCCGACTAACAAGCACGATGATGGCCGTGGCCAGCTGCGGCCACACTTCCTTACCGCAGTTCGTGCAGCGTTTCGAGATATCGGTGTGCATCTTCATGGGTGCTCCACAAACTCCGCAGAATTGCGTGTTGACATCCCAATAGAGTAGCTCATGGCATTTGCCAGCCTTTTTGTAGAGTACGAGTGGAAGCTTATAGAACGATTTGCGAAGACCGCACATCTCATACTGTGACTGGTCGGTCAAAGGCCCTTCTATAAGGAAGGTCTTCACGGGTGTGCCATCGCTCATGGGCGTGATATTCATCACGTGTGTCCATTCTTTCAGTGGCACGGGCGGATTCTCACTGAGAGGAACAGTAAAACTGCCATCGGGCTTGCGCTCCAGTAGCAAGTCCGACTTGCAGAAAACAAACCAATAGATCTTTTCCATACGATGGTGCAAATATAGTCAAAATAAGTGAGAAACGGGGGTTCAATAGGCAAAAAATAAGATTTGAGTCATTAGCTTCTCGTTTAACACGGTGTACAGGATATTTTCAGTGGCAAGTTGGCTCTCCCGAACTCGGGCACCACCTTCAGTGTCGCCCTCATGTCGGCATGCGCCAGCGTGGTGTTGCGTCCGGCCAACGCCTCGAGTTCGGCTGTCGGCGAGAGGTGCTGCATGGAGATCTGCACGTAAGGACGGCTGACGCCCTTACCTTAAGCATTCGAAAGAAGCTGAATATCATACTTTATCATCATAACCTTCCACTGTCGTACTGCCAGACTGCATTATCCGACGCTGCAAAGATACAGCACGTTGACGGCCGGCTGCACTTGTTAAAAATCGGCAACGTCGGCACGCTGAGCCCCAAGGGTGCCGGATGTTACGCCAATTGGCGGAAACATCTACACCAATTGGCGGAGACGTGTACGCCATATGCCGGAGACGTGTACGCCATATGCCGTAAGCATGCTGACCCCATGACCAAAGTGCCCAGTGAGGCCTACCATCGCAGGCCGAAGCGGATGGGGAGCAGAGGCGGGAAGTCAACGAGACATCAAAAACGGCGCTTCAGGCTACGTCAATGCGTTATCCCCAAATGACCAAAGAAGTTTATAACTGATCGATGAAATAAAACTGAGATGAAGGGAAATATCCCCCGTTAGGTGTATCCAAGGATTCAAAAGAAGAGCCCCACCAAGTGGACGCTTACCGGGACCATACCGGTGCTGTCGTCTTGGTGGGGCCTTATAGAAATACGACGGTACCCGTCAGGGTACGCAGAAGAAGAGCACTATAATCTGTGCTATGAAAATCCTCAGGAACATGCTCAGCGGGTAGACTGTAGAATAGCCCACAGCAGGAGCCTCGCGCGAGCAACACTGATTGGCATAGGCCAGTGCGGGTGGGTCGGTACAGGTACCGGCCAGCATTCCCATGATGGTGAAGTAGTTGAAGTGGTACCTCATGCGGGCAATGGTGCCGATGACAAGTATAGGAATGACCGTGATGAGGAATCCCGTGTAGACATATTTCAATCCGTCGCCCTGCACAACGGTATCCCAGAATCCAGCGCCGGCCTTGATGCCTACAGCCGCAAGGAAGAGCACGAGTCCTATCTCACGCAGCATCATATTGGCTGATGTGGTGGTGTAGGTGACGAGCTTGATGCGGTAGCCATAACGCCCGATGAGGATGGCGATGATAAGCGGGCCTCCCGCGATACCGAGCTTCATGGGAACAGGCATGCCGGGAATTGCGATGGGGAAACTACCAAAGAGTATACCGACGATGATACCAATGAAGATGGTGGCGATGTTAGGTGCGTTGAGCCGCTTTACGGAGTTACCCATGAGCTCGCTCACGCGATTCACATTGTCTTCACGGCCTACCACCATGATGCGATCGCCAATCTGAAAGCGGTGGTTGCGGCTGGCAAAGAGGTCGATGCCCTGACGCGTGATGCGCGTCACGTTGACACCGTAGACACTTGAGAAGTGCATCTTACCCAGCGTCTTGCCATTCATCTGAGGATTGGTCACCACAATGCGGCGGCTTATCATCGGCTGTTGCTTGTCATCAAAGGTCCAGTCGCTCTCCAGCTCAGGACCGATGAAAGCTTTGATAGCCTCAGCGTCGGCCTCAGCGCAGACGATGAGAATCTCGTCGCCCATCTGGAAGATGGTATCGCGCTTCGGGGTGCTCAGCTGTCCGTCGTGAAGGAGGTGTGTGCAGACGATGTCACGGTTGAGGAACTCGGTTATCTGCTTCAGTGTGCGACCGGCAATATAGGAGTTGGCCACTTTGAGGTGAAGCTTGCAGGGCTTGGCGTGAGGGTTCTCAGCCTCAGCCACGTCGAGTTCCTTCTCTTCGTCTTCGAGCTTGACGTGACAGATATAGCGGATGGCAATGGTGGCACCGATGATACCCACCACACCCAATGGATAGGCACAGGCATAACCATTGGCTATCTGAGGCACGCTGCCGTTGGTGTAGATGGAGGTGAGAGCCTCGTTGGCGGCACCCAGTCCCGGCGTGTTGGTAACGGCACCGTAGAGCGTTCCCACCATCATGGGGAGATTGGTCTTCACCGAGGTGTCGAAGAAGATGTAATAGCAGGCGAACATCACGCACACATTGAGCAGGATGAGACCCACAGAAAGCAGGTTGAGCGTGATACCGTCCTTACGGAAACTTTCAAAGAAGCCCGGACCCACTTGCAAACCAATGCAGAATACAAAGAGGATGAGTCCGAAGTCCTGTATGAAGTTGAGGATACTCGTGGGTGCGGTGAACCCAACGTGGCCTGCAAGGATTCCGGCAAAAAGCACGAAGGTTACACCCAACGAGATGCCGAAGATTTTTATCTTGCCCAACAGGACGCCGACGGCGATGACGATGGAGAACAGCAATGCTATGTGCGCCACCGAGTCGGTAGTTGTAAAAAGATCGATTAACCAGTCCATATGGAATGAGAATTAAAACCTTGTTACGCGAATCAGTAGCTTCTGGCAATGATGACACGATGCTGAGCCGGTTTGCCACTTACCATGTCGGTGCCGGGTGTCTGTTCGACCCCGTAGGGAATGCAACGAATGGTGGCTTGGGTATCTTCCTTGATACGGGCCTCGGTTTCGGCTGTGCCATCCCAATGGCAAAGGAAGAAGCCTCCGTCTTTGACGCGTTCCTTAAACTCATCGTAGTTGTCACACTCGTAGATATGGGCATCGCGGAAAGTCTTGGCTTTCTCGAAGATGCTCTTCTGCATGTCGTCAAGCAGTCCTTTCACAAGCTCGGTGATACCATCGAAACTCACGTTTGCCTTTTCAAGCGTATCGCGACGCATCACCTCCACCGTATTGTTCTCCAGGTCGTGGGCACCCATCACAAGACGCACTGGAACTCCCTTAAGTTCATAGTCAGCAAACTTGAATCCGGGGCGCTTATTGTCGCTGTCGTCGAATTTCACGCTGATGCCGAGCTGCTGCATCTGGTCGATGACAGGCTGGAGCTTGTCGGAGATGGCCTTCAGCTGTTCAGCATTCTTATAAATAGGTATAATAACCACCTGTATAGGTGCAAGGGCTGGCGGAAGCACGAGTCCGTTGTCGTCGGAGTGGGTCATGATGAGTGCTCCCATCAGACGGGTCGACACCCCCCATGATGTGGCCCACACATAGTCAGGTTTATTCTCCTTGTTGAGGAAGGTGACGTCGAAGCTCTTTGCGAAGTTCTGACCCAAGAAATGCGAGGTGCCGCTCTGCAGTGCTTTGCCGTCCTGCATCATGGCCTCAATGGTGTAGGTCTCCAAGGCACCGGCGAAACGCTCGGTGGGACTCTTCACGCCTTGAACCACTGGTACATCCATCACCTTTTCTACGAAGTCGGCGTAAACATGCAGCATCTGTTCTGCTTCAGCCTGAGCTTCCTCCTTGGAGGCGTGTGCCGTGTGGCCTTCCTGCCAGAGGAATTCCGATGTGCGGAGGAACGGACGTGTGCGCATTTCCCACCGCATCACATTACACCACTGATTGCATTTTATGGGCAGGTCACGCCAGGAATGAATCCAGTTCTTGTAGGTGTGCCAAATCATCGTCTCCGAAGTGGGACGGATGATGAGTTCCTCATCGAGTTTGGCTTCGGGGTCCACAATGATGGAACCATCATCGGCAGTCTTCAGCCGGTAATGAGTCACCACAGCGCTCTCCTTGGCGAAACCTTTCACATGCTCGGCTTCACGAGCGAAAAAGCTCTTTGGAATAAGGAGTGGGAAATAGGCATTCTGCACACCCAATTTCTTGAATTCTTTGTCAAGCCCGGCCTGGATTTTCTCCCAAATGGCATAACCATAAGGCTTGATAATCATACATCCACGGACAGGAGCCTGCTCTGCAAGGTCTGCCTTGACGACCAAATCGTTATACCATTGACTGTAATTGTCGGCACGCTTGGTCAGTTGTTTCAGTTCTTTAGCCATATTGATGTTGAAGTTGATATCGCACTATGCACGATTCCCGCCCGAGGCAGGACGAAATAGGGATTTGCCTACCTCGTCATAGGTGTTTCCCCTTTGCGGTCATAGCCTGAATCGCTAATTTCGCGGCAAAATTACTAAAAAAAGTCGGGACGAGCCCGCTGATGATAAAAAAAGAAGTAACTTTGCATTAAAAATATAGAGTATTGACAACTTAAAATAGAACTAATTATGAAGAAGCTCAAATTAATGACATTGCTGGCATGCCTGCTCACAGTAGTAGGTTGTCAGACTAAGCAAGGCACCTACTCTCTGGGTGGTACTGGTATTGGCGCTGCAGCTGGCGCTGTGTTAGGCGGCATCATCGGTCACGGTAAAGGTGCAGCTATCGGTGCAGCCATTGGCGGAGCTGTAGGTGCAGGAACCGGCGCTATCATCGGCCGCCATATGGACAAGGTGGCTCAGGAGACAGCAGCCCAGGTACAGAATGCAAAGGTGGAGGAAGTGACCGATGCCAATGGTCTCAAGGCTGTGAAGGTGACGTTCGACTCCGGACTGCTCTTCCAGACAGGCAAGTCGACGCTTGCTGCCAATTCCAAGAATGACCTTAGCAAGTTTGCTTCCGTGCTGAAGAACAACAGCTCCTGTGATGTCGACATCCAGGGCTACACCGACAATCAAGGCTGGAAGAACTGTACAGCCGAGCAGAGTACGGCAAAGAACCAGGAGCTGTCGCTCGACCGCGCTACATCGGTTTCTTTCTACCTACAGTCACTGGGTGTGGGCAACAGCCAGATTAAGAGCGTGAAGGGCTTTGGCGAGACCAATCCTGTCGGCGACAATACTACTGCCGCTGGCCGCCAGGCCAACCGCAGAGTCGAGGTTTATCTCTATGCAAGTCAGGAGATGGTGAACCAGGCTAACAACGGTACGCTGAAGTAATCGTGTCATTCATCAACTGAAAATGTAAGGGGATGTGGCTTCCAGGACCGCATCCCCCTTTGTTATGAAAAGACTTAAGAACATTATCAAGTGGCTGGTATGCCTCTTCTTTGCATCCACCATCTTAGCGGTTGTGGTCTACCGCTTCCTGCCTGTTTATGTCACCCCGCTCATGCTCATCCGTTGCGTAGAGGATGGTAGTCTGACCATTCATCATCACTGGGTGTCCATGGACGAGATATCTCCCCATATGCCCGTGGCCGTCATGGCCAGCGAGGATCAACGGTTCCTGCTGCATCATGGCTTCGACTACTCAGCAATAGAGAAAGCAGCCCGGCACGACATGAAGCACAAAGGAGGAAAGAAATTAGGAGCCAGCACCATCTCTCAACAGACGGCAAAGAATGTGTTCCTTTGGCCGGGTCGCTCCTGGACGCGAAAAGGCTTTGAGGTGTATTTCACGGCTCTCATAGAGTTGCTGTGGAGCAAACAGCGCATAATGGAAGTTTATCTGAACAGCATCGAGATGGGCGAGCATATCTATGGCGTCGACGCTTGTGCCCGCTATCATTTCAACAAGTCGGCAGCCGAGCTTTCGCGCTCCGACTGTGCGCTCATCGCCGCTACCCTGCCCAATCCGAGAGTTTTCGACAGCGCTCATCCCGGTCCCTTCATGCGGAAACGCCAGAAGGCTATCGCGGCTCAGATGCGCTTTATGCCCTCGTTTCCCAAGGAGGGCGAAGACATCAATCCACACACAGCGGCAGGAGGTGTCTACAGACATCATAACAGATAAGAGTATAAAGAAAGTATAAGACATCACACAGTCATTCGGATGGATAATAATATGAGTCTTTTTGCCAAGGCACTCAACGAGAGTCAGCTGAAGGCCGTCTGCTATGTGGATGGGCCACAGCTGGTCATTGCCGGGGCCGGGTCGGGGAAGACACGCGTACTCACCTATAAAATAGCATGGTTGCTCCAACATGGAATGCAACCGTGGAATATTCTTGCACTCACCTTCACCAACAAGGCGGCCAACGAGATGAAGGCGCGCATCGGCGAACTCGTAGGAGCAGAACGGGCCTTGAAGCTCAAAATGGGTACTTTTCACTCTCTGTTCGCACGAATTCTCAGAGCCGAGGCCAGCGTTATCGGTTTTGAGTCGAACTTTACCATCTATGATGATGCCGACTCCCGGTCGCTTATCAAGTCCATCGTAAAGGAAATGCAACTGGACGAGAAGGTGTATAAGCCTGCTACAGTGCACAAGCGCATAGGAATGGCGAAGAACCAACTTATCGACTCGGAGCACTATCTGAACGACCCTCGTACACAGGATAAAGACACTTATGCGGGAGTGCCCGAAGTGGGCAATATCTTTGCTCGGTATGAGCAGCGCTGCCGGAAGGCTAATGCCATGGATTTCGACGACTTGCTCGTCCAGACATTCAAGCTCTTCAGCGAGCACGAGGAAGTGAGGAAGAAATATGCAACACGCTTCCAGTACATACTTGTGGATGAGTATCAGGACACCAATCACGCGCAACAGCAGATTGTATCGCTCCTGACCCGCGAGAACCATCATGTGTGTGTGGTAGGCGACGATGCCCAAAGCATTTATGCTTTCCGGGGAGCCAACATCGACAACATCCTGAATTTCCAAAGAATCTATCCCGACTGCAAGCTCTTCAAGCTGGAGCAGAACTACAGGTCAACGCAGAATATCGTCAAGGTCGCCAACAGCCTCATCCGCCATAACGAGCGTCAGATACCCAAGGAGGTGTTCAGCAAGAATGCCGTGGGTGAGAAAATCAAGCTCAAGCCCACCTACTCCGATAAGGAGGAGGCAGTTGTGGTGTGCAAGGAGATACTCAAACTGAAGTCGAAGGAAGGAAGCGAGTTCAGCGACTTTGCCATCCTCTACAGGACGAATGCACAGAGCAGAAGCTTTGAGGAGGAGATGCGCCGACAGCATATACCCTACCGCATCTTTGGCGGAATGAGCTTCTATCAGCGTAAGGAAATCAAGGATGTCATCGCCTACTTCCGCCTGGTAGCCAACCCTGACGACGAGGAGGCATTCAAGCGAATCATCAATTATCCGGCCAGGGCCATCGGCAACACGACAGTGGCACGCATTGGGGAGGCTGCCCGAAAGAATGGGGTGAGCCTGTGGACGGTAATAGGCCATCCTGCTGACTACCAGCTGAAAGTGAACAGCGGCACGATGAAGAAGCTCGAAGGCTTCCGCACGATGATAGAAGACTTCATCCGCAAAGCCGCAGTCGACGATGTCTACACACTGGGAACGACGATTATCAAGCAGTCGGGTATCTCGGCCGACATCTTCTCGGGTACATCGCCCGATGACGTGTCGCGGCAGGAAAATCTGAACGAGCTTCTCACGGCTATGCAGGACTTCGTTGAGAGCAATCGAGAAACCGACAATGAAGACCATGTCTTCTTGACCGACTTCCTGCAGGAAGTTTCGCTCATGAGCGACCTGGACAGCGACGACGACAGCGACAGCAAGGTGAACCTGATGACCGTGCATGCAGCCAAAGGACTGGAATTCCCTACAGTGTTTGTAGTGGGACTCGAAGAGAACATCTTCCCAAGTGCCATGTCGGTAGATTCCGACAGAATGCTGGAGGAAGAACGGCGGTTACTGTATGTGGCCATCACGCGGGCCGAGAAGCATTGCTATCTCACCTATGCCAAGCATCGCATGCGCTATGGCACAGTGACTGAGAATGGACCAAGCCGCTTTCTTGGGGACATTGACGGCACACTGGTTGACGCTGACGACGACATGCCTTTCGGTGCTTATCGAAAGTCAGGGCGCAATGGCAGTGCGCATGAATATGAGCCCAACCGGCCCTATATGGGGAGTTCAGATTGGGGCAATGGAGCGCGCTTCAATCCGAGGATGCAGAACAGCCGACCTGTGGCCAGCCAATTCATGGCCGATGTCAAGCCGAAGGTGACAGGACCAAGACAGCCAGAGACGGCTGTCAATCCGCTGAGCGATTCGTTTAAGCAACAGCTTCTCCGCAACGGTGGGCGCCTGGTGAAAATCAACAAGGCGATAACCAATGGCGGACGCACGCTTCAGCATACGGGAAGCGGAGATTCACAACTAAAAGAAGGAACAGTCATTGAACACCAGCGCTTCGGAATAGGGACAGTTGAGCATGTCGAGGGAACAGGGGAGAATGCCACAGCCCAGGTGAACTTCAAGAATGCCGGTGTCAAGAAATTGCTGCTGAAATTTGCCCGCTATAAGATAATCGGTTAGGCAGCCACAACAGTTAGTGTCATGCCTGACACACCCCGAAGAAAGGGGCAAAGGAATTTCGGAAAACCTTTGCTCCTTTTCGTATACTCAATAAGGCTATCAGGCCTCGTACCCTCCATAGAGCCATGGCCGCAGGCCAAGATGATAATGACCGTCGAAGGAGATTGTCATCACCTTGGGCCGCTCGCCTTCGGCCGGCGTGAGTGCCAAGGCAGCATGCCCCATGGTGCGTCTGAGGTTCATCTCCACACAGGGATGCAGAAGGAACCCCTGCCGTTGCTCACCCTCCACTATCATCATGTCAATGCCGAAGGGACCACAGTAGACACCGCGCAACCTGCCGTTCAGGCGCCGCACAATCTCATCTCGCACTTTGCAGAGCAGGTCGCTGCCGACATAAGGAGCAAGCAGCTGCTCCTTCAAGGCCTCAGGAGCCAGGAGATTGCCCGAATAAGCCCCGTTGACGGTGGTGAAAAGCGACAGGCCCCTATAGCTCACCGTGCCGTCGGCCTCGGCCCAGAACTCCATGGCAAAATCCTTCACCTTATTATAATAGGGTTCCACCATAATACCCCCCTGCCGCTGAATGATGTTGGCAGCCCACCTCAGCTGATAGTCGGTAAGTCCGCCTTCCACATAACGGATGCCGCGTCCGCTGCTGCTCCAGGGAGCCTTGAGCACAGCCCGCCCTCCGAAATCGGCTACAACAGCATCAATCAGCGTGGCATTGCCGTCATAATATCGGCTGCGCCCCACAAGACGGCTGTCTGAGCCTGTTATCTCGTGCAACAGCACCTTGGCTGCGAAACGCCTGTTGCTCATCAGCCGGATTGCTGTGAGTATTTCGGGCGAAGGCAGTACCGGCCTCAATCCCTGACAGCAAGCAAGCAGCCTTCGGCACAACGCCGAGTCCCACCCCCATGGGCTTACCGTAAGCTCAGAATGTGCTGGAGCCAGATTGGCCAAATCCGATGGTGTGACGAAGCTGACCCTGCCCGTACGACCGCTGAACTTACGCACTGCCGAACGGGCCGCTACCGCATCATCGACCAGCACCCAGTCGCCCTCATCGGCCCACAGGGCGGGCAGGAAACCCAATTCAGCCCTCAGCGACCGCGCAGCATGAGGCGGCGTGAACTGCACCACATTAGTGGCCAACGCAATGTCGTGCTCAGGGTTGAAGACATGCAATTTCAAACTCATCTCTTTGTTTGTCTTTATTCTGATGCAAAGTTACGTCAAAACCCCTTCATAGCAAAATATCCGGCCACTTACTTTCCAAACCATTACCGCCAGACGATTTTGCTATCTCCCATCTCAGCAGCCCGCCTCACAGCGAAGTCTCCATCTATAAATAACACCCTCCCCTACCGACTCCACCACCCACTCTGGTTATTTTCGTCCTCATCGTCCTCAAATGCCAACATAACAAGCAGACCGGCAACAAGTTGAATCATCGCTGGGCAATAAAGTCTCTCCCCAGGGCGACACCACCTCTCAACCCGGAGTGAGAGGAAGACGCATCGCCTACACATCAGTCCTCGACACCGTTTCCAAATAACATTATTTAAAGGAGATTTTGCAAACTATACTTTGCATTTATCAAAGAATATATTACCTTTGCATTTGGGATTCAGAAACAAACAAAAATAAGTGCATGGAAGCCTTGTTCAGAACTCACGACTATCTTGTAGAGCATACCCATGCTCCGGTGCGGCGCATCCTCATGGATGAGGTCGACTGGAGCCAGCGCCTCATCGGAATCAAGGGTACGCGCGGCGTGGGCAAGACGACATTTCTCCTGCAGTTCGCCAAGGAGCATTTCCGGCAGGGCGACCACAGGTGTCTGTACATCAACATGAACAACTTCTACTTCCAGTACCGGGGACTCACCAGCTTCGCGGGCGAATTCGTTGAAAACGGAGGCCGCGTGCTGCTCATCGACCAAGTGTTCAAGCAGCCCGACTGGAGCCGAGAGCTTCGGCGTTGCTACGATCTCTACCCCGAACTGAAGATCGTGTTCACCGGCTCAAGCGTGATGAGGCTGAAGGAAGAGAACCCGGAACTCAACGGCATAGCCCATAGCTACAACCTGCGTGGATTCTCCTTCCGCGAATATCTCAACCTTCAGGCCGGCAGCAATTTCCATCCCTATACGCTGCACGAGCTGCTCTGCAACCACGAGCAGATAGAGAAACAGATACTCGCCGTGACCGACGCTCAGCGCTACTTTGCCGACTATCTCCACCACGGCTTCTATCCCTTCTTCCTTGAACAGCGAAACTTCTCGGAGAACCTGCTGAAGACCATGAACATGATGCTTGAAGTGGACATCCTGCTTATTAAGCAAATAGAGCTGAAATACCTCCCGAAACTCAAGAAACTCTTCTATCTGCTGGCCGTGG
>ONMG01000046.1 GCA_900318855.1 uncultured Prevotella sp. | reverse complement strand
GAGCGGAAGCCTGCCTATGATTTTCTTCACTTCTATTGCAAGGGCTGTTACTCACTGATAATATATTCGATTTGGGCATCCCAATAACGAAGACAGGTGTTGTCCCCGTACTGCGGCTCCTAAAGTCGCTCGTACGGGGCTTATGCGTGTGCCCCGTTGGGGCACTGGCTACCTCACTTGGTAGCATATTGCTTTTCCCGAAGAGTTAGAGTGGATGCTTTACATATACTCAGACTATCGGTAAAGTCATATTGACTTATCACTTGATTTTGCAGCCTGGCAAACGATTGCTCGCTACGTAGCTTTTTATCATTCGCTGCTTAGTGAACGATCTTTTTCTATAGGATTACCATATGGCCACCCTAGCCTTGGCCCCTCAAGGACGCCACTTTCACCCCACATGAACCATAGTGTTGACCCCTCAACACCGTCCCTGCATTGACCATTTGTCATCCCCCAAAGATAAACCGTCTGCCACCAGCTCATCAGCAGAGTCAGCGGACCTAAGCAAACGAACTTCATGTCAGACTTGACAGCAATAATCGTTCTTGCTTCATGTCCCGCGGGTGCACTGTGCTTGGATAGCGATTAACTAACCCACAAGGAATATCCTGTGACCCGTTGTAACCCCGTTACAGTAAGTCTTCGGGTGGAAGGTTAGAGGATTCCGCTTGCAGACGAATACAAAAAGAAAGTCCGGCTCAGTGTATCTTAAGGGGAACACCGAGCCGGACTTGCAGTATAGAGCGTGAAGCTCAGATTCTTACTCGAAGTATCTCTTCAGCAGACCGATGAAACCTGCTGCGTGGCGAGCTTCATCCTTAGCCATCTCGTGGATGCTGTCATGAAGAGCGTCAAGGTTGTTGGCTTTTGCCAACTTGGCAGCTTCGAACTTGTCGGCGCAGGCGCCCTTCTCGGCAGCGATGCGAACCGCAAGGTTGGTCTTGGTGTCGTGGAGAATATTCTGTCCCAGCATCTCAGCATAGCGGCTGGCGTGATTGGCCTCCTCGTAAGCATAGTGCTCGAAAGCGCGAGCCACTTCGGGATAGCCTTCACGGTCGGCCTGGCGAGCCATTGCAAGGTACATTCCCACTTCACCGCACTCACCATTGAATGTGGCGCGGATGTGCTTCAGTAATTCAGCAGGTACGCCCTCAGCATAGGCAGTGCCTAACTCGTGAACGGTTGCGAATTCGGGTACTGTGTCCTCTGTTAATTCCTGGAACTTGCTTGCGGGAACACCGCAAATGGGGCACTTCTCCGGAGCTGTCTCACCTTCGTAGATGTAGCCGCATACCGTGCAAATAAACTTCTTCTTCATAATGTTATTGTATTAATATCGTTGTGTGTCAGTGATTACTGAACATTGTCATTGACTTTTGCCTTTGATGCGCATTCCTTGCAGATGCCGCGATAGAAGAGTTGCTTCTCTTCTATAATGTTGCCGTCAACTACCACAGGCTTCCGCAGTGAAGGTGCTTTCTCACTGAACAGATCGACCACTTTGCCACATTCCTTGCAAATAAAGTGCACGTGGGGCTCCACATTGCCATCATAGCAGAGGTGGTGGTCGTCGATGGTCAGCATCTGGGCCACGTGATGGTCAGCCAACAGGCGAAGTGTGTTATACACCGTGGTGCGACTGAGCGTCGGTATCTTTGTGCATAAAGCTCTGTAGACGTCGTCGACAGTGGGATGATTGAAATGGGTGAGCAGATATTGAAGAATGGCGATGCGCTGCAATGAAGGGCGCACGCCATGCTCTATTAATTTGGTATAAACTTCTGTTTCCATCATTTTGTGATTCAAATATGCTGCAAAGGTAAGCAGAATATCCCAACCCACCAAATTAAATTGAACTTATTTCAAAGTTAATAAAGTTATAGCCCTAGGCCTTCACTATCTTGACTATCTCTTCAGGTGTCAGCAAGGTCTGCTCGCCTGTGGTCATATTCTTCAAGGTGAGCTTGCCAGCGTTCATCTCGTTTTCCCCGGCCAGCACGACAAACGGAACTTGCTTAGCGTTGGCATAGTTCATTTGCTTCTTCATCTTTGCTTTGTCGGGATAGACTTCGGTCCTGATGCCTTGTTCGCGCAGAAGCCGAGCTACGGGCAGGCAGTAGGCTGTCTCTTTCTCTCCAAAATTGATGAACAGCACCTGAGTGGAGGCAGTGGCATCCTTGGGATAGAGTTGGAGTGTCTCGAGCACGTCGTAGATACGGTCGGCGCCAAAGCTGATGCCGACTCCGCTCAGTCCAGGCATTCCAAAGATGCCGGTGAGGTTGTCGTAGCGCCCTCCGCCGGTGATGCTGCCCATTGGAGTGTCAAGAGCCTTCACTTCAAAGATGGCTCCCGTATAGTAGTTGAGCCCTCTTGCGAGCGTGAGGTCGAACTCTATTTGATTCTTCAGTCCGGTTGTCTTCAGGGCTTCCAGGATGAACCGGGTTTCTTCTACTCCCTTGCGTCCGGTCTCAGAGTCTTGAAGCACGGTTTCGATGACCTGGAGTTTTTCGGCGTTGGAGCCTTTCAGGGTGATGATGGGCTGAAGTTTCTCTATTGCGGCCTCGCTGATGCCGTCGTTGCGCAGTTCTTCGTTGACATTGTCAAGCCCTATTTTGTCAAGTTTATCTATGGCCACGGTAATGTCGACTATCTTGTCGGCTTCGCCAATGGTTTCGGCTATTCCGGTCAGAATCTTCCTGTTGTTAATCTTGATGACTACGCGGACCCCGAATTTTGTGAATACCGTGTCGACAATCTGCATGAGCTCCACTTCATTGAGCAGGGAGTCCGACCCTACGACATCGGCGTCGCACTGGTAGAACTCACGGTAGCGTCCTTTCTGCGGACGGTCAGCGCGCCAGACGGGCTGTATCTGATAACGTTTGAAGGGCAGTTGCAGTTCGTCGCGGTGCATCACCACAAAGCGGGCGAAAGGCACGGTGAGGTCATAGCGCAGACCTTTCTCGCACAGTTTGGTCTGCAGGCGAAGTGTGTCGCGGCTAAGGAGATCCTCGTCCGTGAGTCCCTTGAAGTAGTCACCCGAATTGAGAATCTTGAACAGCAGTTTATCGCCTTCATCACCATACTTACCCAGGAGTGTGTGGAGGGTTTCCATGGCAGGAGTTTCTATCTGTTGGAAGCCGTAGAGTGCGTACACCTCTTTTATTGTATTGAAGATATAATTGCGCTTGGCCATCTCTTGAGGTCCAAAGTCGCGGGTTCCCTTGGGGATGTTGGGTTTATTATTTGACATAGAAGTCGGTTGATTGAATGTAATTAGTGATGCCCGGCTCCACTGCCAGGGCGGTGGCAGGGGGGTCGGGCACTTGATGATTGTGCCTAAATGCAGTCGGAGAAATCAGTGCCGGACGATGGTCTGCTCACGGTCGGGACCGATAGAGATAATCGAGATAGGTGTCTCCAGGAAGTCCTCAAGGAAGTGGATGTAATCGTTGAAAGCCTGGGGGAATTGCTTCTCGTCGGTGAAGTGGGTCATGTCGGTCTGCCACCCTTTAAACTCCTTGTAGACAGGAGTGATGTCGTCGATTTCGTAGGGAAGTTCTGTTGTTTCGCTGCCGTCCTTGAGCTTATAAGCCACGCAGGCCTTTATGGTGTCGAAGCCATCGAGCACGTCGCTCTTCATCATGATGAGGTCGGTCACGCCGTCGATCATCACACTATAGCGCAACTGGACCAGGTCGATCCATCCGCAGCGGCGCTCACGGCCTGTGACAGCTCCGTACTCATGTCCTAGGTCGCGGATGCGTTTGCCCGTCTCATCGAAAAGCTCGGTGGGGAAGGGGCCGGCTCCCACGCGCGTACAGTAGGCTTTCATAATGCCAAACACCTTGCCAATTCTGTTAGGAGCCACGCCAAGACCGGTGCAGGCCCCAGCGCAGATCGTGTTGGAGGATGTGACGAACGGATAGCTGCCGAAATCTACGTCAAGCATGGTGCCCTGGGCACCTTCGCAGAGGATGTTCTTGCCCTCGCGCAGGATATTGTTGATTTCATGCTCACTGTCGACGATGGCGAACTGCTTGAGGTATTCTACACCGCGCATCCACTTAGACTCCACTTCGTCGAAGCCGCTGAAGTCATCCCATCCCAATGCGTTGAGCATCTTCAGATGACGCTCCTTGCAGGCCGCGTACCGCTGTTCGAAGTTACAAAGGATGTCGCCCACCCTCAGGCCGTTGCGGCTCACTTTGTCGGTATATGCAGGGCCAATACCTTTGCCGGTGGTGCCCACCTTGTTCTTGCCTTTCGCGGCTTCTATGGCATGGTCAAGGAGCCGGTGGGTCGGCATAATGAGGTGGGCCTTCTTAGAGATATGGAGGTGGTGCTTCAGATCGTGACCGCTCTTTTCCAAATCCATGGCTTCATCCATGAAGAGGTCGGGCGCCAGCACCACTCCATTGCCAATGATGTTCACTTTGCCACCTTGAAAAATACCGGATGGAATGCTGCGGAGAACGTATTTCTGTCCTTGGAATTCCAGGGTGTGACCGGCATTGGGTCCGCCTTGAAAGCGGGCGATCACATCGTAGCGTGGCGTGAGCACGTCGACTACTTTTCCTTTACCTTCATCGCCCCACTGAAGGCCCAGCAGGACGTCAACTTTACCTTTACTCATATCTTTCGTTGTTTTGATTTTCCTATCTGCTTGTTGCGGGAGCGTGTGAGCTTAGACTGGCACGCGGCACATACTCCATAAATATATAATGAGTAGACATCGCTACGGAATCTTCGCAGGTTGGCCTGTGCAATAGCTTCATCCATAAGAGGTACTGATATCTCTGACACTTTGCCACAGATGGTGCATATCTGCTTGCAGTGATTCCTCCCCGGCCATGCAGCCTCATAGCGGGTGCCTCCCAGGAGTTGGTGGCGCACCACAAGACGGAGCCGAAGAAACAATCTGACGGTGTTGTAGAGTGTGGCCCGGCTAACTCTGAAGTTGTCCTTCTGAAGCTCTGCATCCAGCTCTTCGATGGTGAATGGATGCTTGTTGCGATAGACAGCCTTTAGTATTGCATACCGCTCAGGAGTGCGGCGGTGATGGTTCAGCGCCAGATAACCGTCAAGCACACTGTGCACTTCAGCTGGAATATCGTCGTTCATTGCTCCCTTACTATTAACGTCAACAAAATTAATGATTTTATTCGTAACGCCCAAGGTACACACTTTAAAAAATATAAACTTGTATCCAATTGTCGTATAGGGGCAGTTGGCAGTGTGCTGACTTGTAATTTCATTGCCTCGGCTCTCCATTTGCTCCAGCTTCGGGTGTGGAAAAATTGAAAGGTCAGAGGAAGGGGGCGAGGAGATGGGCGAACCATCCTCTGAACTTCTGCCAGGGTGTGCGCCAATGGTCCCAGCTATCTTCGGTTAGCAGGAAGCAGTGGCGCTTGTCGCGGTCAAAGAGCCGGTCGAGTTCATGGGTGGTACAGGGATCCACAATGACAGCATTCTCCTCGTAGTCCCAGCTCAAACTGCGCGCATTTAGATTGGCGCTCCCCACCGTACAGAACTGGCCGTCGACCATGATAACCTTAGTGTGGTGAAAGCCGGGTGTGTACATCCAGATGTTGGCTCCTTTCTCCATAAGTTTGTGTGCATTGTAGAATCCACAGTCGGGCGTGAGAGGGATGTCGCTGTGGGTGGAGAGCATGATATCTACTTTGACACCCCTCTTGAGTGCTCGTCGGAGTGCCTTCTTGATGCCGTGGTTAAGTGTGAAATAAGGGTTGATGATGCGGATGCTGTCGTGAGCGGCGTTAATAGCATCAACATAGAAATGCCTGATGATTTGGTTAGTGGTGTGAGGCTCCCGGTTGATGATACCCACCATCTTGCTGCCTTTGGTGGCTGTAGTGTCGGGCTTGAGACCTTGAAATTCGCGCTGACTCCGATTGCCCTGAAAGTATTTCGCCCCGTCTATATGTTGTTTGCTCACCTTGTTCCATATTCGGAGGAAGATGCTCTGCAGGGTATTGACAGCAGAGCCTTCGATGCGGCAATGCATGTCGTGCCAGGAGCCCACTTTCTTTGTGCCTTTGATATAGTAGTCGGCCACGTTCATGCCCCCCGTGTAGGCGATTTTGCCATCAATGACAACAATCTTCCTGTGGTCTCGTGAGAAGACATGGTTGATATAGGGGAAGACGATGGGGTCGAACTTGTAAATATCTATGCCATGAGCCCGGATAGAGTCGAGATGCGAGCGC
Source organism: uncultured Prevotella sp. (assembly GCA_900318855.1). Classification (GTDB taxonomy): domain Bacteria; phylum Bacteroidota; class Bacteroidia; order Bacteroidales; family Bacteroidaceae; genus Prevotella. The sequence continues at coordinate 6,004 of ONMG01000046.1, read as the reverse complement.
TTCAGAGGACGGTTGTTCGACCAGTTGCCAAAGGCATCGAAGAGCGCTCTCACCTCTACTCCTTCTTTGGCTTTTTGGCCGAGCAGTGTGAAAAGGCATCGGGCGATGGAATCGTTGCGGAAGTTGAAATATTCGAGATGGATGCTGCTGCGGGCCTGCCTGATGGCTGCAAAGAGGTCGTCGAACTTCTCCTGTCCGGTAGTGAGCAGGGTCACGGAGTTGTCATGGGTGAACGTCACACCGTCATGGCGCAGAGCTTCCACCAATAGCGAATCGGCCCTTTGCGCCAGGCAAGGGACATTGACCAACAACAGCAGGCAAAGTAAAAGCTTTTTCAAGTTGATGAATGTGGTTATCTTGCTGGATGCTTTATATCATGCATGAATAGTGGTCTACAACACCAAGCAGATGGTTTTCCTTGTCGACCACCAGCACCGTGTGTATCTTGAAGCGGTTCATGATGTGTTGTATCTCCGTGATTTTTGTGTTGGGCAGTACGGTCTTGGGGCATCGGGTCATGATGTCGCTTACGGTATGGTCGAAGAAGGACGCTTGCCAGCGTTCCATAGCGCGTCTGATGTCGCCGTCGGTGATAAGTCCGGCCACCTTACCGTCATTGAGCGAGACTGCGAGTCCGAGTTTGCCTTTGCTCACGTGGATGATGGCCTCGCCGAGGTGCATGTCAGGTGGAATGATGGGCAGGTCATCGCTTCGCATCACGTCTTCGGCGGTTGTAAGGAGCCGCTTGCCGAGTTCGCCTCCCGGATGGAATTGGGCAAAGTCTTTCGGCTTGAAGTCACGCACCTGCATAAGGGCTACCGCCAAAGCGTCGCCCATGGCCAAAGCTGCTGTAGTGCTGCTGGTCGGTGCGAGGTTGAGTGGGCACGCCTCCTTCTTCACCTTCACAGTGATGTGAATAGTCGAGTATTTGGCCAGGAGCGAGGCTGGATTGCCGCTCATGGCGATGATGGGTACCTGCATGTGAAGCAGTATCGGCAGGAAGCGCAGCAACTCATCGGTCTGTCCGCTGTTGCTCAATGCCAAGACGACATCGTCGCGCGTCATAACTCCAAGATCACCATGATAGACGTCGAGAGGATTGATAAAGAAAGCGGGAGTTCCGGTTGAGGACAGGGTGGCGGCTATCTTGGCACCCACGTTGCCACTCTTGCCCACTCCGGTTACTATGATTTTGCCTTTGCAGCCATACATCATGGCCACGGCCTTGTTGAAATTATCGTCCATTTGCGGAATGAGGTCCAGTACAGCCTGGGCTTCGTCGCGCAGACATTGCGCCCCCCATTCTCTTACATGAGTGAGTCGTTCTTGAATCTTGTCGTTCATCTATGTTTGTCTATATGGGTCTTAATTGTTCTCTTGCCTTTTGTGAGGCTAAGCAAGGAGGTCCTTGATAAGCTCTTCCAGTTTGTCGAGTTCCAGCATATTGGGACCGTCGCTGAGCCCCTTGTCGGGGTTGGGATGCACTTCAAAGAAGTAGCCTGTGGCGCCAAAGGCCTTGGCTGCCATTGCCATAGAAGGAACAAACCGGCGGTCGCCTCCGGTGGTGCCGTTGCCGCCTCCGGGACGTTGGACGGAATGTGTGCAGTCCATAATTACCGTAGGCACAATCTCGCGCATGTCGGGGATATTGCGAAAGTCGACGACTAAGTTGTTGTAGCCGAAGCAGTTGCCACGCTCTGTAAGCCATACCTCATTTGCCCCAGCATCGAGTGCTTTCTCCACAGGGTAACGCATGTCACGGCCACTGAGGAACTGTGCCTTCTTGATGTTGACGATGCGGCCCGTTTTAGCGGCGGCTACAAGAAGGTCGGTCTGACGGCAGAGAAAGGCCGGTATCTGAAGCACATCGCATACCTCGGCCGCCGGTTGGGCCTGCCAACTTTCATGAATGTCGGTCAGTATCCTCAGTCCGTACCGGTCTTTGATGTCGGCAAGCATTTGCAGGCCTCGGTCGATGCCGGGACCCCGGAAGGAATGGATTGAGGTACGGTTGGCTTTGTCGAACGACGATTTGAAGATGATGTCGGTGCCTAAGTGGCTGTTGATGTCTATAAGCTTCTCGGCAACTGTCTCCAGCAGTTGCTTCGACTCTATTACGCAAGGACCTGCTATGAATACTGGCTTCATTCTTATTGGCTTTATTACTGCAAAGATATATAAAACAGGTAGGAGGGCAAAGCGATTAACAGAGATTTATCTCGTTGGCGGCGATTATTTGCCGGCGGACAGGGTAAGTCTTAGAAAAGCGTGCGCTTTTGCAGAAACTTGTCGATAGCCTTGTCCATCTTACTTTCTCCTATTTTACTAATGTGTGCATATTTGTCGTAGTCGCTTCCTCCATAGCGTTTCATTGGGATTTCCACGTTGATGTCGGGAGGATTCAGGGCAACAGCTTTGCGTGCATTCTGTGAGATGGCTATTGACACAGTGCGGTTGAGCAGTGTGAAATAGTTGAACTTGGGGTCAGTGCCTTCCGGCAAGAGTTTGCTCAGGAGCGATAGCACCTTGTTGTTGCGGAGCTGCCATTGTTCGGCCATGCGGTCTCTCTTGTAGATTCCCTCATAGTCGTGGCCGCTCACATTGACACCGACAAGGAGGTCTTGTCGGGTGCGCTTCACTCGATTGAGTGGATAGGGATTGGTGATGCCTCCATCTATGAGAATATGGTTGTCTTTCTTCACGGGGGCGAAGAACACGGGTTCGGAGATGGAAGCGCGGATGGCTGCCCACAGACTGCCTTTGGTGAAGACTACCTCGCGCCCCGTCACCCAGTCGGTGGCAATGGCGCAGAAAGGGATGGGCAGACTCTCTATGTTGGTGTCGGGCACTATTTTCTTCAGTTCGTCAATGATGCGCACACCTTTGATGAGGTGGTTGAAACTCAGCGACAGGTCGGTGAGCTCGTGCACTCTCTTCCGGTCGATGGATTCCATCCATTGTTTGAAGTCGTCGAGATGGCCGCTTGCAAATATGCCCCCCACCAGAGCACCCATGGATGTACCCGCGACTGATGTAATATTGTAGCCATGGGCTATCAGTGAATCGATGGCACCTACATGAGCTAAGCCCTTGGCTCCCCCACAGGAGAGCACAAGGGCTACGTTATGACGTTCTTGCTTGAATAAGCCCAGCATAGCGGAGGTTTGTCGTTAAACAGTTCTCAATTACTTGGCATAAGCAACGGAGCGTGTCTCCCTAATCACAGTGATTTTCACCTGTCCGGGATAGGTCATCTCGTTCTGTATCTTAGTGGCAATCTCCTCAGAGAGTTTCGAGCTTTCCTCGTCGGTCATCTTGTCGGCACCAACGATGACGCGCAACTCTCTACCAGCCTGAATGGCATAGGTCTTGGTAACCCCGGGATAGCTGAGTGCGATGGCCTCAAGATCTTTAAGGCGCTTGATGTAGGCCTCTACAATTTCACGGCGTGCTCCAGGGCGTGCTCCACTGATGGCGTCGCACACTTGCACGATGGGGGCGAGCAGGGTGGTCATTTCCACCTCGTCGTGGTGAGCGGCGATTGCATTGACAATGTCGGGTTTCTCCTTGTATTTCTCAGCAATCTTAGCTCCGTAGAGTGCGTGCGGCAGTTCGGTTTCCTCGTCGGGCACCTTACCAATGTCGTGCAGCAGTCCTGCTCGCTTGGCTTTCTTGGGGTTGAGGCCCAGTTCAGCAGCCATTACAGCGCAGAGATTGGCTGTCTCACGTGCATGCTGCAAGAGGTTTTGGCCATAGCTGGAGCGGTATTTCATCTTGCCCACGATGCGCACCAGTTCGGGGTGCAGACCATGGATGCCCAAATCGATGACGGTCCGTTTACCCGTTTCTATAATCTCGTTGTCGAGCTGCTTCTTCACCTTGGCCACCACTTCTTCGATGCGTGCAGGATGGATGCGCCCGTCGGCTACCAGCTGATGGAGCGCCAGTCGGCATACTTCACGTCTTACAGGGTCGAAGGCCGAGATGACGATGGCCTCGGGTGTGTCGTCGACCACGATTTCCACGCCGCAGGCTGCTTCGAGTGCACGAATGTTGCGGCCCTCGCGGCCGATGATGCGGCCCTTCACCTCATCATTGTCAATGTGGAAGACGCTAACGGAGTTCTCAATGGCCGTCTCGGTGGCCACACGCTGGATGGTCTGAATGACAATCTTCTTGGCCTGCTGGTTAGCATTGAGTTTGGCTTCATCCATGATTTCGTTGACGTAGCTGGCAGCATCGAGCTTAGCTTGGTCCTTCAGACTCTCTATGAGTCTTGTCTTGGCTTCTTCAGCACTCAGGCCTGAGAGTTCCTCCAGTTTCGACTGCTCCTGCTTCTGCATTTTTTCCAGCTCAGCCTGCTTCACCTGAAGGAGCTTCTTCTCGTTGTCCACTCGTTGCTGCTGCTGATCGACATCCTGCTTCCTGCGGCCAATTTCCTCCTGGCGCTGGTTGAGGCTGATTTCGCGCTGCTTGAGCCGGTTCTCGCTCTGCTGAATCTTCTGCGAACGAAGCTGCACTTCCTTCTCCAGTTCGCTCTTCTTGCTCAGGAATTTTTCCTTCACTTCGAGCAGCTTCTTCTCCTTCACTACGTCGGCAGCCTTCTCAGCCTCGGCCACCATTTCGTTATATTTCCCTTTGATAACATACCGGAATAAACAGTATCCGGCCAATACACCCAATATGAGTCCTATAATTGTACCAATAATCATTACTTATATAATAAGAAGTTAATAATCTCTGTTAATACCACTGTTGCGGGGATATAGCTATACCTCCACGGCACCACGCTTAGTAGTGACAGAAAACAGAGATTATCCGAGTGCTTCCTCTATCTCGGAAGTCAGTTTCTCTATCAACTTGTTATAAGGTTCGGTATCGTTGCGCTCCTTGTTTTTCACGTAGAGAAGCGCTATATCAATCATGGCCATATAGAGGATGTCTTTGTCGGCACTGCGCCCTTTATAGAAGGAAGCATATGTGTTCACTTTATCGGTGATCAGCTTTGCAGCCTGCCGATAGAAGCCTTCTTCTTCTCGAGGCACCGTGACACCCAGCTCTCTGTCGTAGACATTCAGCTTGATTCTTATTGTATCCTTGCCGGCCATTTTACCTACTTACTCGTTCACTCACTCAAAAGCGTAATGCATTTGTTGACGTCTCGGATAAGCTTCGCAATGCGGTCCTTGGCCTTGTTCACGTCGCCGTCGGTCACCTCAATCATGCGTGCTGTCTTCAACGTCTGGTAGTCGTTCTGAGCTTCCTTTATTTGGTTTTCCAGTTGTTTTATCCGGGCATCCCTTTCGTCCACCATGCCATAAAGCTCTGCATTCTCCTTTTTCATTTCCTGATATTGGAGAATCATCTGCCTCACTCTTGTCGTGAATAGCGTAATGGCTTTCTCGTTGTCGCTCATACTATGACTTTGTTTCGTGCAAAATTACCTCAATATTCTGACAAAAACAAATAATAGGGCCATTTTTTTTGATTTATGCGAACAGAATGCCGTCGGACCCTCACTCGGTGTCCTGATTCTTGGTTTGTCAACCCATGATAAGGTTTAGCAGGCTGCTTTTTCACTCTACAGCAATAAGAATTCTTCCCTGTTCTTTCGTTCTTCCTTGCTATAGGCCAGGCTTGAGAGGGTAGATGCCGTAGCAACATCGCAGAATAGTCCTGTTCTCGGCTTGAGCATTGTGGATAATATTTAATTGGATATGTAAATATATAAGGGTCTCCCGCAAAGGCTCCGCGGATGAAAGTCAAGAAGAGCTATGTCGGAATAGGGTGGAAAACTTAGCCCGAAGTGGATGAAATACCGGGCGGAAAGCATCAAGGGAAAGCGAACGGATACCGCCGACACGGCGGGCTCAAGTGAGCGGGATATGGCTGCAAAAGGCTTGAAATGGCATCGTAAATCGGTGGTAACCAATACGTTGAATCGCCCAGGGGTGAGAGGGGGCGTCGCCCAGGGGTGAGAGGGCCTGTCGCCCAGGGGTGAGAG
>ONMG01000222.1 GCA_900318855.1 uncultured Prevotella sp. | reverse complement strand
CGTGCAGGAGAATGGATAGCAAGATACATTGAGCGAGTGAACCCCATGAAAAATCATGTGGATTACATGATGATTTCTCATTTTCATAGCGATCATATAGGGGACAGTATAAATGCGGCACCATACACAAAAGGGCGTATCCCAAATTATGTGTTAACAGGAATCGCTGAGGTCGCCGAATATGTGGACTTCAGTGAAGCTATTGATCGTGGGTTCCCTAATTATAATTACCCTTATCCTATTCATGATCGGGACTTTAATAATTACATTAACTTCATAAAATGGAAGGCCAGGAATGGCTTGAAGTGTGAGCAGTTTGTGGTAGGATCAAGAAAGCAGATAAGGCTGAAATATAAAGCTCAGAAGTATGATTTCCACATTGAGAATCTTGCGTCCAATGGGGAGGTTCTGTTGGGTAATGAACGTGTAAGATGTTATGACATGAATCCAAAGAATACAGATGGAACCTTGAGCCCGAATGAGAATACTAATAGTATAGCTATTAAAGTATGCTATGGCCCTTTTGCTTATTATACGGGGGGCGATTTGAGCGGTCGCCTTTATGATGCATCAAATCGACTATTTGAACTTGACAGTTTAGTCGCACTTACGTGTGGAAAAGTTGATGTTTGCAAGGCTAACCATCATGCATATAGAGATGCGATGAGTGCTGGATTCATAGCCGACATTCGTGCTCGGAACTATATAATCCCAGTTTGGGATTACGCGCACATTCAGCCAGCTGTCCTAAGCAGAATGGACTCCAGACTCTTATATCCTGGTGACCGGAATATTTTCCCTACAGAACTGCCGGAAAAATTAGCGACCAAGTATGCTAACGAATCATGGATGAAAGATGTTTGCAAATATGGTGGACATGTAGTGGTCAAAGTCTATGATAAAGGAAAGAAATATTTGGTATATGTTCTGTCCGCAAAAGATGAAAGTATGATTGTGAGGGCGGTTTATGGCCCTTTTAAAAGTAATTCAAATAGGTAATATGATGAGAACGCGACTTGTTTTGTTCGTAATTTTCTTTATGATGTTTGCTGATAATGTTGAGGGACGTATTGTGCCTAAAGCGAATTGGAACGTCATTCCGTTGCCACAAGAAGTACGTCTCTGCAATGCTGAACCATTCGTGCTCTCGCCTTCTACTACCATATATGTAGGGAAATTAGGCGGAAAGGACTTGAGGCGATGTGGTCGTTTCTTAAGTAATTATATTAAAGAAATGACTGGAATAGCGGTTGGGACTACACGGAAGAGGCAGGATAATCAGATTACTCTGGCAATAGATAGTAGTATAGAGCAGCAAGAAGGCTATCAAATTCATGCACAATCACATCGGGTAGAACTGTTGGGTAAGAATCCGGGAGCCATCTTTCATGCTGTGCAAACCTTCCGTAAGGCACTTCCAGTCTCAGAGAATTCTAAGACAATCCTGCTTCCTGCTGTAGATATTGTTGACTACCCAAATTATGCTTATCGCGGATTCCTTTTAGATGTGGGACGTCATTTCTTCTCTATTGACTGCTTGAAACGCATGATAGATGAACTGTCGCTTCATAATATCAATTATTTCCATTTGCATCTTACTGAAGATCAAGGTTGGCGTCTAGCTATAAAAGGGTATCCTCACCTTATCTCCGTCGGTTCTCATCGTGTCGGTTCTTTACTTAGTGATAACACTGTAGACACCGTAACGGTTAGCGGTTTTTATACTCAGAAGCAGGTGCGCGATCTTGTGGCATATGCTGCTGCCCGTTTTATAACGATCATTCCAGAGATTGATATGCCCGGTCATATGAGCGCAGCTCTTGCAGCTTATCCCCAATTTGGGTGTACAGGTGGACCCTATAAAGTGCAAAACCGATGGGGCGTGTTTCCTGATGTGTTATGTGCCGGGAATGGAAAGGCGGTAAAGTTTGCTCAAGATGTAATCCGTCAAGTAATAGAATTGTTCCCGTCACCCTACATTCATTTGGGCGGGGATGAGTGTCCAAAAACTCGTTGGAAGCATTGTCCGAAATGCCAAGCGAAGATATCTGAACTGAACTTCAAGGATGTTGCGGGACATTCGAAGGAAGATCAGTTGCAGAATTGGTTTATGGAGCAGGCAGGGAGACTGGTTCGTCAAAATGGTAGAAAGGTAATGGGATGGAATGAAATTTTAAATGGAAACCCTGCTAAGGATGTAGTGGTCTTAGCGTGGACCGGACCAGGATCTGTGATTGATGCTGCAAGAAGGGGATATCATACTATAGTGGGCACGATATCTAATTTCTATCTGAGTGATCCTAATAATTTGCGACGCAAAGGCAGAGATAGTTTTTCTTCTATCTATGATTATCCTGTTGAGCCTACAGCGCTAAATCAAGAAGATAAGAAAAATATAGTAGGAGTTCAGGGTTGTATTTGGACGGAATGGGTCCCAACGGAAAAGGAGCTTCAGCGTGAACTTTTGCCGAGGCTCACAGCTCTTGCCGAGGTGCAGTGGACAAAGCCGGAGCGAAGGAATGTAGATAGTCTTTTACAGAGGTTGCCTCAAATCCTGTCTGTCTATAAATTGAATGGCTATTATTACAGAACAGATTTGTTGGACTCTGGAGGCGTAAGTAAATAATTTCATAATGGTTAGTGTGATGGTAAATCAACAATCGGCTTCACTTGTGGCCGCTTCCTGGTATGTTGAGGAAAAGGCATGCTGAAGTATTAATTGAATAGGCAATGAGGGCTGGATTGAATTTCAATTCAGCCTTTAATGTTCTCAACTCTCCGGCCGCTGAGTTCATAGACATCGAAGGAGTCATGACTGCTACTGATATTGACAATGCTGGTTGTGTGGTCTATGGCCTGCCACTTACAGTCACTGGAAGCATTCTTGCTTTGGTTGGTGGAGAGAGATTGAGGTTGTTGACGAGCAGGAAATAGCATGATGGGGGAGAGAAAGTGCCTGTTTTTTTGGTAAAACAGATTGGCTTTTTGGCCTAATGGGGAAGGTTTCTCGTTTTTTCGCTATTTTTGCCTCGTCTTAGTAGTACTTAAACCGTTATGAGAAACTTAACTCAAACCTTATTGGTTGTCATTGCCTTGCTTTTTTCCCCAGCTGTGGGAAAGGCTTATGACTTGCAGCTTACTTCTGCTCTTTCTAATCAACTCACTTTGTCGGGCTCGGCATCAACAGGCTACACCATTGTTACCACTGGTGGCGACCCTTATGTTTTCACTACGCAGTTTGCCTCTGATATTCCGGGCAACGTCACTCAACTCACCTATGAGTACAGGAGTGATACGGATATCAACGATCTTCAGCTATTCTTCGCCGACCCGACTACGGAGCCACGCTCGGTGCACAAGTATGGACTGATGCCGAGGTGTTCCGAGTGGAAGAGGGTCACCATCGACCTTTCGGCTCAGCTACAGCAATTCGACTGGGGCCACAAGAACGATCGGTTGCGTTTCGACTTTGGTACCCAGGCTGGCGTCACTCTGCAGGTGCGGTCGCTGGAGATGATAGGTGTAGGCGCAGCCACTTGGACTGATAAGCTTGTCTTTGCCAATGGACTTGTCGACTACCTCAATGGAAACTATCTTTGCAGCATTACTCACGTGAGCGTCACAGCCGATCAAGTGGTGGTGAGAGGTCAGCTTAGTAGTTCGGCCGATTGCGCCTTGGCTGAGGTGCCCGTGAATGGAAACGTCACGACGTTGGAGAAGGCCGTTGTCGTAAAACAGCTTTCCGGAAGCACTTTCGAGGTCGCCGTTCCGCGCATGGTCACAACGGGCAACATCCGTGACCGTCTGCTATCACGTTGGATTGTCGTCGATGCTGGCTGCACGAAACTGCTCTCCAAAGCCCGCTACGTTGACGAGGTGACTCCTCTGCGCAGTGCTCAGAAGATGATTCTCAAATCGAAGAAAGGTCTGGGAGGCTACATCACTAACTCTTACTCTTATGACCTCGACTCGCTCCGAGTGGGCAGCGTGACGGTGAACGTGGTGCTCAACGAGCTTATAGGCCTTAGAAGTACGGGTGGCTTCACTACCCCTTATGAGTATGGAGGACGCACCTACTATATCAACAGCTCCAGGGTGGCATACTACGATGGTGTCTTCAAAGCAGCCACCTCACGCGGTATACTCACTCTTGCCATTCTGCTCGCTACGCCCGGTGGGGGCGAAAGTGGATTTGCACAGACCATCTGTCATCCTGAGTACACTACCGGGCCCTACACGATGCCTAATGTGGCTACCGAGGACGGGGTGAGACTCTATGCCGCCATCATCAACTATCTGGCTGACCGCTATTCGCAGGAGGCCAACGGAAGAATCAACTATTGGATTATGCACAACGAGGTGGATAATGGATCCTACTGGACTAATATGGGGACACAGCCTATGTTGCGCTATCTGGACACCTACGAGAAGTCAATGCGTCTGGTCTATAATATTGCAAGACAATACGACCAAAATGCCTATGTGCTCGGTTCGTTCACTCATTTCTGGAACTACGCAACGAGCGGCAACTACCCCACGAAGGAGATGCTCGAGAAAATGGTGGACTATAGTCATGCTGAAGGCGATTATCAATGGGGTGTGGCCTTACATCCCTATCCGCAGAATCTCAGAGCGCCTGCTTATTGGGTGAATGATAAGCAGGCGACCTATGACCTTAACACCAGCTACATAACATTCCAGAACCCTGAGGTAATCAGTGCATGGATGCTTCAATCAAAGAATCTTTATAAGGGCGCGGTCAAACGTCCTCTCTTCTTCTCGGAGAATGGCACCAACTCTCCTTCCTATGATGAGGACGACTTGAAATTGCAAGCTGCCGGAGCTGCGTTGATATGGAAGAAGGTGAAGCAACTGAAGGGTGTCGACGCCATTCAGTGGCACAACTGGAGGGACAATCCTGTTGAGGACGGGCTGCGTATTGGTTTGCGCGACTACGACGGCAATCCGAAGCCTGCCTACTACGTATGGAAGGCTGCTGACACGGAAAACGAGTCGTCGGTGCTCGATAGCTATCTCGGTACGCTCGGACTTGAGAACTGGAATGGCATTATCCACAATGTGATGTCCACCGGAGTCAGTACCCTCAAGACGGGCAGTCGTTCATTGGAGGTGTGTTCTGTGCAGGGAGGCATCAAAGTGAGGGCATCAGGCGCAGGACAGCTGTGCACAATTTATGAAATTATAGGAACTGCTGTGGTCTCTCAAAAGGTGAAAGGTTGCAGATTTATAGCTTTACCCCGTGGTGTCTACATTGTTAACGGAAGGAAAGTGGCTGTAAGATAGCGACTGCTCTTAACAAGGATCTTCAAAATAAGGGCTGGGTCGGAGATGCGACCCAGCCCTTGCTGTACTTAGAAATGTCGTCTTCGGACTGTAGTGAGTGCCATGCCCTGTATAAGTGCTGGACACCGGCTATGGAAATTTATTTCACAGTGATCTTAATGCCATTGACAATGTATACCCCCTTGGGTAGTCCGTTCAGTCCGGTGGTATTCTTCCTTACCAGACGGCCACTAAGGTCGAATACATCGAAGGTCTCGTGACTGCTGCTGATACTGATAATGCCGGTCGTTGCGTCGACAGTGGCTTTCACGGTGACGGGAGCTGTCTCGTTGCCGTTCATGTAGACGACAGTCACCTGGTAGGTGTAGGTGCCTTCAGAGAGTCCCTCGTCAGTGAATGCTGTGCCTTCCTTGACTTCGCCCACAAGTTTTCCGTCACGGTAGACGCGATAGTTCTTCACGTGGCCAGTGCCCTTTTCATAGCTGATGTCGTCGAGGGCCAGCCAGTTGCAGTCGCCGGGAGCGTTCTTGCTTCGAATGGCGAAGAAGGTGGCACCTGCTGGAATAGAAGCTGTCACTTCCTGCCAATTGGGACTCGAAATCAGTTGCTCGTCGCCAGCAGGTTTGAAGCTCTCAGGGGCATTGTCGGTGGTGGAATAGAGCACTCTCACGTGCTCATTGTAAGCTTTCTTGGAGCCATCATGCTTCAGAGCATAGAACTTTATGGTCTGGGCATTGCCCGAGAGAGCCGGACTGATAAGCCAGCGGTCGGTAGCCTTATGCTCTTTGAAGTCGTCGCTTACGCCATAGACGGAAGAGAGGTAACTGAAGCCCGTGTGGCCAGGATAGTAGCTGCCTGCATGGTAGTCGGGCTCGAAGTTGGTCACCATGAAGGCATAGTGCTCGTGCTCGTGAGGCATCTGGAAGTCATCGAAGAGCGAACCGGCTAAAGCGGAGTCTTTGGCCAAAGTCACCCAGTCGCCGATACCTGTTGTAATCCAAGGAGTATAGGTCTCGAAACTCTCTGTGACTTGCTCGTTGTGAGTTGCGGGAGCCGACCAGTGAAGTGTCACATTGTTCTTTCCACTGGTGGCTGTGAGATCGGTGATGGTAAGTCCGGTATAGTCGTAGACTGCCAATTTGCCATCAGCCACATTGTTGGATGTATTCTCATCGCCATTAAGCTCTACGCTCGCTTTCAGAGCCAGACTGTCGTCGGTGGCGAGTACGTTGGGTGTGAAGCTTACGCTGAAGTCGCGATAGCCAAAGGCAGCAAGAGGCTCGCTTACTTGCTGGCTGAAGAGTGTGTCGGCTTGCTGAGTGATGCTCACCTTGTAGTTCCGGGCCTCCATGGAGCCGAGGTTCGTTACGCGGACGGTGAGCTGAGTGGTCTTACCCTTCTGTGCCTTCTCGGGAAGACTGAGCTTAACCGCAGCATCGTGGTCGGGAGTATCGGCGATATTCACATTGTCGACATAGAGAGTCTGTATATTGTCTGGCGAGCCTGTGCACTCCAGCTGGATTTGCAGCATGACGTAGTCGAGCAGTCCTAAATAGGAGGGAAGGCTCACAATGGCTTTCTGCCATGTGGAGGCATTGTTGAGGTCGAACTTCTTGAGGTTGAGAAGGGAGCCGTCGGGCATCAGCGCATCCACATTCATCACGCATTTGTCAGCGCCGTCTGTACGGTAATCGAAAGCCATCTTAAGGTTCTTGGAGTTTGTGAGTTTCACTTTTCCGGTCTTAAGGTTCAGCTTGTCGTTATATCCGTAGATAGAGTATTTCAGTGAGGAAGCGTCGCCATCAGAAGAATTCTTGTCGAAGGCAATGTTTGAGATACCGTAAAAGTAGCCGTTTCCTTCGCCATCCATCCACCAGAAATGCTCAAAGCTCTGTTTGCCGTTTGCGGTGAAACTCTCGCGGAAAGGCAGTGTGTAGGGGGCGCCGGAGATAAGGGCGTTAGAATAGGTGAAGCCGCTGGCACCACCTGTGTTGACAGCTCTTACTGCGTATTGAGCGAGGTGTTGTGCACCCTCAGAGGTGTTGACAGCAAGAGTGCACGTGGTGTCGTTCTCAACAGTGGCCATCTTGATGGTGGGCTTGTTGGTGGCGTCGAAGCCAAACACTTCATAAGAGAGCAAGTCGGGATTGAATCTTCCTTCGGTTTCTCCCTCTGCCACCTTTGACCATTTCATCAGTATTGCAGTGCCGTCGGCTTCAATGGCTGCTTGCGACGGACGCTGTGGTGCTACGACTCCAATGAAGGCTGTAGCTGTGGCTGGGTCGCTTTTTGCTCCGTCTTTATAAGCTGTTAGTGTGTAGGTGTTGTTTCCATTGATGGCTCCCTGAAGATCGGAGTAGCTGCGTCGGCTGGCTGGTGGAAGATTGCGGAGCGTACTGATGAGCACTCCGTTTCGTTCGATGAGAACACTGTCGACCGACGTCAGTGTTGCACCGCCTACGGTGGTGGCAGGAGTAGTGAACTGTACGCTGGCAGTGAGCTTACCGGTGGCATCGGGCACGATATGCACATTTCTCACCATGGAGGGGGCGACATCTGAGGCGCCTTCGCTGATGCTTATGTCGTAAAGAAACAATCTGTTGGCATTGGCTTTCGAAATAGCGTGGAAGCCAAAGTAGTAGTCGCCGTCGTGGTCGGGAGTGAAGGAACGTTCGAAGAAGGTAGTATCGTTGCCCAGTTCGGTGTTGGGGAGAAGACTTGTCCCTGATGACAGTCGGGCAACACTGGCATCAGTAGCTGCTTTAACCTCAAGGTTTTCCTTGTAGTAGTTGCTGTTGGCACGTGCATGGAATCTCAACTTATAGTGGATTCCTGCTTTCAGTGCAATTGCAGGTGTGACAAGCCAGTCGTCGGCATCGTTCTGAGTATTGTAGACATAGCATGCGCTGCCTTTGCCGCTTCCGTCGACATAGTAAATCCATGTAGACTCGTCGTTGTTGTTGTCGAGAACTTTGAATTGGTTGAAAACTTTCTCAGAGTTGAACTGGATACTCCAGCCTGGTGTGATGCCAGTGGCATGGGCTGTGATTAGGGTGCCTGCAAACAAGAATGCCAGGGCGGTGATGCGTAATGTTTGTCTCATTAAAATAGGATTAGTTGTATCGAAAATATCGATAGTTTTTGGTTTCTTCTTATAAATCCTTAAAGTCAAGAGGCAGCCCCTCCGGTGGTGGGAGAGGCTGCCTCTATCTTGTGTTATTTGCTGTAGGAGGCTTTCACCCAGGGCTTGCTTATCAGATAAGCAGCGCTTTGGCGTACCCCTTCCATGCTGTCGATGGTTCCGTCGGTGCCCTCGAGCTCTACGACATAGCCTTCGAGGCCGCATGTCTTAGCATCGCGGAAGATGGCCTCATAGTTAACCATGCCACTCTTTCCAACCACATAGTGGTCCTTGATGTGGAGGAGCTTGCAACGGCCGGGGAACTTGGCAAACCACTCGCAAGGAGCTTCCTGGGCCATGACACACCAATAGGTGTCCATCTGCCAGAACATGTTCTCTGGGGAGATATGCTTCATCATATACTCTATCCAGGGAGTGCCCTCTACTTTCTTGTATTCGCCTGAGTGGGTATGGAAACCATACTTCATGCCGGCAGCGCGCACTTTAGCTCCTACTGCGTTGTGATAGTCGCAGAGTGCCTGTGCCTGCTTGAGGTTCTTGGGCATGGGGCCGCTCGGAGCAACAATGTATTTCATGCCGGCTGCCTTGTGGGCGGCAATGGCCACGTCCCACCACTTCATGGCTTTAGCGAAGTCGTGGTTGTCGATTTCGGTTTCGTTGAGCCAGTAGGTGGCATGCGAGGACAGTGGATTCAAGCCAGCGGCCTCACAGTCTTTCTTGTACTGCTCAGGACTCACTCCATAGAACTTTCCATCGTTGTAGTTGGCAGCTTCCACGCCGGTGAAGCCGTATTGGCGAAGCTTCTTGAACACTTCAACGTGGTTCTTTGCATAGAGTTCGGGATTGCCGATGACGTCGCGGATGGAGTAAAGCTGGAGCATCATCTCCTTCTTCTGTTGCTTTGCTGCGGGGCGACGGCTGCGCTGAGCTGCTGACATCGTCAGTGAGCCTGCTACTAAGAGCAGGGCTAAATTCAATATAAACTTTCTCATGATAGTTGCTTTTAGAGTAGAATGAGCGTGTGATATACTGTTGCGGCAAAGGCTATATGCTTGCCGGGGTTGCCGTTGCATATAGCCTTTGTTGATGCGACTTACTTCATAATCTTAATCTTCACATTGCGGTACCAGACGTCGTCGCCATGGTCCTGGAAGCCGATGTAGCCCTCATGCTCGTCACCGCCGATGTTGAGCATCAGCTTGTAAGCGATGGGGAAGTCGCCGTCGGCCTTGAACTTAGAGTTGTCGAGCATCTGCTTCCACTTCGGGGTCCACAGGTGATATTCCACAACATTCTTGCCGTTTTGCGAGTGGGTGACGGTACCTTCGTAAACCATAATCTTACCGGTGTTCCACTGACCGTAAGGCTTTGCGTTCTGTGGCTTGGCCGGAATCATGTCGTACAGAGAGGCAGACTGACGGTTGCCGTCGACACCTAACTTGGCGTCGGGATGGTTGGCGTTGTCGAGGACCTGGTACTCGCAGCACGACTGCCAGATAGGCAGATAAGCTTCCTTGCCGTTCTGGTTGGCCATGGCCTCACGGGCGAGATAGAAGACACCCGAGTTGCCACCCTTGCTAATCTTGTATTCGAAATCGAGCTCGAAGTTCTTGAACTTGTGGGCGAAGATGAGGTCGCCGCCGCCTGCTGCCTGAGCTTCACCCGTTCCGGAGCCTTTCAGATGGATGGCACCGTCCTCAACGCCCCAGCTCTTGGGAGGCTGAGCCATGCCGTAGCCGCGCCATCCTGTGAGATCCTTGCCGTTGAAAAGTGTGATATACCCATCCTTGTCAACAGGATATTTGCTGATGTCAATGTTCTTCTGGTCGACAATCTTGAAGTTCGTGTCGCCAGAGGCTGTCGTGTCCTGCGTGCATGTGCACTTGTCACAGCCGCAGTTGCACTTCTGTTTGCCGCCACACGAAGCCAGCATGAGGGCTGCGGCTGCAAGCATCAAATAAGTCTTTTTCATAATAGTTCTTTAGTTAAATAGTTCGGGTTATTTAAGTATCTTCACCTTGATGTTACGGAACCATACGTCGTTGCCATGGTCCTGCAAGCCAATGAGACCTTCGTGGAATTCGCCGCCGCAGTTGTTGAGAAGCTGGAAGGCATGCGGCCACTTAGCCTCGCTGAACTTGCTCTTCTGGAGCAGTTCGGTCCATTCGGGAGTCCACATGCGGTACTGCAGCACCTGTACTCCATTTTGGAAGTGGGTGATGAGACCGTTGTTGACCACGATGCGCACCTTGTTCCACTGTCCGTAGGGTTTGGCGTTCTGGGGCTTGGCGGGAATCATGTCGTAGAGGGAGCCGGCTTTGCGATTGCCGTCGACACCCAGCTTGGCGTCGGGGTGATTCTCGTTGTCAAGCACCTGACATTCTGGACAGGAGATGTAGATGGGCTCCAGCTGGCCCTTGTCGTTGGTTGTTTCCTGAGCCAGATAGAAGATGCCGGAGTTGCCTCCCTTGGAAATCTTCCACTCCATGTCGAGAATGAAATTCTTGAATTTATGGGCGAAGATGATGTCACCGCCATTGCCTTTAGCCTGGCTGTTGAACTTGATGCAGCCGTCTTCGACTACCCATTTCGAGGGTACCTTCTCTTCGCCATAGCCTCTCCATCCTCTGAAGTCCTTACCGTCGAAGATGGTGATGAAGCCGTTGTTGTCAACAGGAAACACTTGCTTATCCCATTTCTCGGGGCCTTGGAAACCTTGTGAACAATAGATGGTGGCAGTCTTGCCCCCTGTTGTTTTCTTAGGGGTTGCTGCACCTGCATGTGCTGCCAGTAGAATGAAAGCGGCAGCTATAAGGGTCTTTCTCATAGTGTTGAAAAATGAAAGGCTTCCGCCAAAGCCTGGTTATGGAACCATGCTGGCGGAAGCTTTACTTAAAGTGATTTATACAGTGGGCATGTCGGGCAGCTTCCAGCCTTCACGATAGACAGGCTTGATGAGGCGCTCGGCGTATTCGTTGGCGTCGACAGGATCGCTGTACTTACGGTCGAAGGTGGGGTGACCGTCGTGGATGTGGAATTTGTCCTCGATGACAGAGCGAATCTTGGCGTTCGCGGGGATGTTGGTGAAGCGCATGTTCTCGCCATCCCACTTCAGCCACTGGTTCAGATCCTGCAGCCTGACAGCGGCAACACCCATCACAATCATCTCGTTCAGAGGACCAGACAGGCTGAAGTCGGACTCCGTCTTGACGCGGCTTTCTGGGCTTTCCTTGCAGGCGCGAATCCAATCTTGCTGGTGGTTGTCGTCCTTCACTACGCGGCACAACTGTGGCACTTTTGGGTCGCGGCCCGACACGAGGAAGGGATCGTAGCCGTAGGTACCCACGACAAGCGTATCCTTGGTACCGTAGTACACGGTGACGCCGTTGTCATCGAACTTCTTGCCGGCAGGCATGTCGATGGGCAGATTGGGTCTGAGCCCACCGTCGTACCATGTGAGCTCGCAGGCGGGCATAGCTAACTTCGGCATGTTGGGACGTGCCGGGAAGCGGTAGGTTATCTTCTGTGCCGTGGGACAAGCGTCGGTCATCAGCATTGTGGAGGAGCCGATGACTTCACTCGGAGCACCCAGGTTCAGACCGCGATAGGCGACCTGCAGAATGTGGTTGGCCATGTCGCCGAGGGCACCAGAACCGAAGTCCCACCAGCCGCGGAAGTTCCAGGGAGTGTAAGCAGGATTGTAGTCGCGGTATTTGGCCGGGCCGATGAAGGCATCCCAGTTCATGGTCGACGGGATAGCTACCTTCTCCTTGGGAGCAGCCATACCCTGCGGCCAAATGGGACGGTTGGTGAAGGAGTCGATGCGGGTGACCTCACCAATCTCTCCGTTCCACAACCAGTTCAGAGCTTTGCGGGTGCCGCTGCTTGAGGCGCCCTGGTTACCCATCTGAGTGGCTACCTTGTATTTCTTTGCGAGCTTGGCCAGCAGACGGCTCTCGTAGGCGTAGAGGGTCATCGGCTTCTCTACGTAGACATGCTTGCCTGCCGTGATGGCGTCGGCAGCGATGATAGCGTGTGTGTGGTCGGCGGTAGCAACAAGCACGGCGTCGGCCGACTTCAACTGCTCGTCGTACATCTTGCGGTAGTCGTTGTAGCGGGCTGCCTTCGGATATTTCTCAAATACATGAGCAGCATATTTCCAGTCGCAGTCGCACAGAGCGATGATGTTCTCTGTCTCCATTGCGCTAAGGTCGGCTGCGCCGCGGCCTCCGATACCTACTGCCATGATATTCAGTTTGTCACTTGGCGACTTGTGGCCGTGTGATTTACCTAACACTGATGCGGGCACGATGCTCGGGGCAATAATCATCCCGGCTAACGCGGCGCTTCCTCTTTTGAGGAATTCTCTTCTTGAAATGTCTGTCATAATATAAAAGGTGTTTGTGAAACCATTGTTTATGCTTTGGGTTTAAGGAGCATGTGGAATGACAATTGCTTAGGTGAACGGACACTTAGCAGGCGTCGTTCATCTTGCCTTCTGTTTGTGCTGGATCCTCCTTCGGGGCTGATGCCACATGATTGCGAGGCAGCAGCCCGTAGCCGTTTGTCATATGGGCACGACGATAACGTATCTCCTCTAATGTCTTCAAATCTCCCTTGACGGGCAGGTCATGGGTGTAAGAGTCGTTAAGAAAAGTCCATGCATTACGTGATGCTATGGCTGCATCTTCGAATGTAGGTAGCATCGGGTCGCGCTGCCCGCTCTCTATCGACTGCCCCATGCGCTCAATGAGTACGTCAAGATTCTTGCCTCCGAAGGGGCGGTCGACAATCTCGGTCTCATGGACTCCGCGAAGCTCTACATGGGCGGTCTTGAAATCATGCGTCATGCGTGCTATTCCTTTAGTTCCTATGATGTCAATGTAGGAGTTGTGGGTTTGGTCGCGCGAAAGCTGTCCGTAGACGAAGCCTTGGGTAATGTCGTAGACAACACCATTCTCAAAGGTGCCATGCACTTGAATCCACCAAGGATCCTTCCAACTCCACATGCGGATGCCCTGGGAATGCCAGGTCTTATATTCGCTTCCTGCGTACCACCGGGCAATGTCGACGTAGTGCATTCCACAGTCGTGAAAGCAAGGCCCTTCCGACTGGTGGCCTTCACCGGGTGCCAAACCCGGTGTCATGTGACAAATGCGGATTATGGCCAAGTCTCCAATTTCGCCCGTCTTGATGAAATCGTTAATATATTTGTGATACCATGAGTTGCGAAGGTATAGGTCGACGGCACAGAACTTGTCGTAGTCTTTGGTCAACCTCACCACCTCTTCCTCATGCTCCACAGTGTCAGCAATGGGCTTCTCGGCAATCACATGCTTGCCGTATTTGACGGCTTCAGCTATTCGCTGCATGCGCTCGGACGCGAAGGCACTCAGAACGACTAAGTCTACTTCCTTGTCCTTATATACCTCAAGTGCATCCTTTACAACGATGGATTCCGGTGATAGTTGGTGAGCCAACTGCAGACAGCTGTCATCAACATCACATATATACTTGACCTTGTATCTTGCATTCTTCTGAAATTCTTTAAGGTAGAATCGACCCATACGGCCGAATCCTATGATTGCTGCATTTATCATCTTGTTCGTTTAGTGCGCTAATGGTCTTTGGTTCGTTTCTGCAAAGTTAATGCTTTTTCATTGAACTTAAAGCTAATTGCACTGCTTTTTTTTAGTCTTTTTGCTTTTGGGGATTGTAAATCTCAATTTTTATAGGTCGTATGTCAATAATTACATTCAATGCATTGGGATGGTCAAATCTGATCTGCCTATTTTACAGCGCAGCGGATAATATCCGAGGATGGAGCTTCGAAGGACTCTGCGCACTTCGTGCTCGTGTGCCCCCTCGGGGCACTGTAGCTGTGG
>ONMG01000182.1 GCA_900318855.1 uncultured Prevotella sp. | reverse complement strand
TTGAGATTAAACATAAAACTGTAAATTTCCGGCAAAGGTCGGGAATTTACAGCTTATAGGAAAGACGGCCTAAAATGGATGGTTACTCTGAAAACCACAATTACAAAAGCACCGGATGGATTGTCCGGTGCTTTTATTTTTGTCATTGACCTATAAATTAGAGTTCTCGAGAGTTGCTTATACCCTCAAGCAGCAATATAAAACTACTTCACGACAAACTTTCTGTGGTTGCGGATGTACACTCCGGTGCGAAGTTTTGAAGCATCACAACCTACATAACGCCCGTCGATACTGTAAATCCGCGCATCAACAGACTTGTCAACGATGACGTCGTGAATTCCTGTAGGAAACCTCTTCAGGAAATCGAAAGTGACGTAGCCATCATCTGTCATCTTTATATTGTAAAGAGGTTTAGCTAAGATTTCTGTATCCAAGCTCACGCTGTCCATCTCAGTGACATTCTGACTACCGGGGAAGGGGTCGCCGGCCATGTCAGCCGTATAGAGTTTACTTAGGGAATCAAGCTTCTCGGCGAATTCCTTCTCCGACAGCGTCTTGTCATTTTGTGCCTCACTGATCATCTTGTCAATGCTGTAAGACGAGAGCAGTCGACCATCAGCAGGGACGAGAGTCACGGCTGGATTTCCTGCAACATTATTGGGGTTGTCGGAAAGATTGACTTCAGACTTAGGATAATTCACCTTATACACCATCAGGCCTTGAGCCGGCAACCTCGAATACCAGCCTGCACGTTGCAAATTCTCAAGGAGAAGATATTTGGAGGTGCCGTCAGCAATAATCTTATAGGCCTTTCCACCATATTGCACAGGAGCAAGCTTCATCTGGCAAGCCTCGCTCAGCGTGTCGACCGTCATCCAGCCCATCGTCTCCCTCTCCCACGGAGTATAAGGAGTGGGATAATGGCCATTGGCCACATATTCCCCTCCATCCATCAAGTCCCAGTATTCCAGGCCCTGATTATCGATTTGGGCTGTAGCCACAGTTGGATAAAGGTCAGGGAGCCCCATCGTATGCGAGAACTCATGACAGAACAGACCGATGCCATTGACCCGCTGAAGAGGCGCCTTGGAGTAGCAACCTGGATAACCATTAAGTTCATTATTAATGCCAAAGCGAAATATTTGCTTGCCGCCAACCGTGAAGTTGACCGTACCCGACTTTGGCCACAGACAGTCGGAGGAATTCTGGGGGAAGCTCTCTGAGTAGCCGGCATAGATGATATACACCAAGTCGACCTTACCATCTCCATCAGCATCATAATCAGCGAAATTCACATCGCCACTCACCAGCTGACAGGCTTCCTGAATCATCTCAGTATAATGAATATCCTTGCGGCTTCCACTATTCTGTCCATAATACGACATCGTTTGCGATAGCGTCACAGGTCCCTTGACATCAAACTGAGGTGTGAATTTTCCAAAGCTCATATCGGAGAAATACTTCCTCACGCTGCCATAATTAGCAGATTCGCCTCTGCCATAATCGGGAAGCGGTCGGCTATCATGATTGAGATAGTCGCTGAAGGTCTTCAGAGGATCAGGCACCGTGAACTTCACATCCTGGAAATTAGCCAAGATGACTAAGGCTTTCGGGGCACCCTCGTGAGGAAAATAAGCAGCATTAGTGCCAATCTGAAGATTGCGCTTAGCACGCATCATGCCCCTCACTCGTGTAGACTTGCTGAAGAACAGCTGACGCGACTGTGCCGCAACAGCCTTCTGCTCGGCTACACTGCGCAGAAGAGGTTCGTGGGCAAGAACAGAAGAGGGAAGCAGGCTGCCATCCGAACCGATAGAAGCCACATAATAGTCCCTGCCAACATGAGAGAGGATAGTCCCATCGGAAGCAGATGCCCAACTGAGGTCCTCGTCTCCATGGAGAGTTACCGTCAACCACGTGCCATCCGATTGTTGCACAAGAGTCGGCTGCCAATAGGCTTTCACGGCCCAAGAGCACATAGAAACAAAAGCGAACGACACTATGAGTATGAGTTTCTTCATTGTTGTTATTGATTACAGTTTATTTCGATTAAAGAAGTATTGCCCTTTGCGCAGTGTATGATTTCCATACTCGATAGCATGATGCGGACAATGGTGATAACAGCTGAAACAAGTGAGACAACTGTCATTATGACGCCATTGGGGCTCATAGCCTAATCCGCCCACAATATCTGCAACCGGGCATACATCGGCACAGATGCCACATTTCACACAGCGTGAAGAATCGACCCGAAACAACTTGTCGGTAACAAGATGACGCAGGAAGAATCCACCAAGCAGCCGGGTGTTGATCCTTGGCCAATTGCCCAAAACCAAATGACTGCAATCGGTTTGACGCTCCTTGACTATTTGCGTAAAAGTAGCCAACAACTTTGTGGCCTCCAGCTTCTTCTGCCTCTCCACCTCTGGCTTGTCGACATCCATGAAAGGGAGTCCGACATACGACTCAGGCATGATGAGAGAGCATTCGGCCTGCGGTGTGAGCCCCTTAGTTGCTAAATCATCCTCCAAGAGGCGCATGGTTTCACCAATGTCGTCGCCCGCTGTGCATAAAGCATAAGTGTAATGATCGTTTAAGGTGTCGTTCGTATCCAAGAGAATCCGCATGCGATAGCGAATGAAATCCCGAACGATTATGGGCGGACGCCATCCGTGGACGGGGAAAGCAAAGCCTATCCTCTCGCCTGCGGACAAATGGAAGTTGCAGTCGCCCTGCAAGGCATCCGAGATATTAACAAGTCGATCGGAAGTTGATACCGCCAACACCTTAGCTGCCCACAGCGTATTACCTGTAGCCGAGAAATAGAATATCATGCAATTAGAAGAGTAATGAAAGGGGACGGCATCTGCCTCAAGTGTACACAGTTACCGTCCCCCTTCCGCTTTTGAGAGAACCTCTATTATTTAGCTTCCTCCATATCACCCTCAATATAGAGACGTGTCATTTCCGGAACCCCATTCGTACGTACGGTAATGGTCTTCTTGAAATGACCCGGAAATTTGCCCTTACCATTATAGGTAACGTCAATCTTTCCCTTTTCTCCGGGCTTGATGGGCGTTTTTGTATAAGAGGGCACCGTACAGCCACACGAGGCAACAGCCTGATTAATGACCAAAGGAGCTGTGCCCATATTAGTAAAGGTGAAGGTTGTCTTCTGAACTGGAGAATTCTCGGAGAACTTTCCGAAGTCATAACTCACCTTATCAAACTTTATCTGCGCCTGATTCCCTTGAGCCCCTACTGTTAATACAACAGACATGAGGAGCAATGCAATAAATAAGATCTTCTTCATATTCACTCTTTTTATTTAAGACGGTAGACAGACTGAAAACATATCAGCCCGTCGACGCTTTTAAGCTTTTTTACACGTTGCTACTTCTGCATATCGTAAACGATCTCCATGAGTTTCTTGCCAAGTTCATCAGCCTCCTCCAGGGTGGACGCTTCACTATAAACCCTGATAATAGGCTCTGTGTTGCTCTTGCGGAGATGCACCCAGGACGTGGGGAAATCCAGTTTTACACCGTCAATATCCGTAACGCTCACATTGGGTTCATGCTGATAGGTGTCCTTTACCTTCTTTAAGATGGCATCTACATCGGTGGCAGGTGTGAGGTCGATACGGTTTTTGGCAATATAGTAGTTGGGGAACGTCTTACGCAGTTCACTCACCTTCAACCCCTTCTGAGCGAGTGAACTGAGGAACAATGCGATTCCCACTAAGGCATCACGTCCATAGTGGCTCTCGGGGTAAATGACTCCGCCATTGCCTTCACCACCGATAACAGCACCCACTTCCTTCATTTTCGTGGTGACATTGACCTCACCAACGGCCGAAGCATAGTACTTGCATCCATGCTTCTCTGTGACATCACGCAGGGCACGGGTAGAACTGAGATTGCTCACCGTAGGGCCTTTAACGTGATCAAGCACGTAGTCGGCTACACTGACCAGGGTGTACTCTTCGCCGTACATTCTGCCATCCTCCTGGATGAACGCCAGACGGTCGACATCGGGATCGACCACAACACCCAAGTCGTAGCCACCTTTCGACATTTCGCCCATAATGCCACCCAAATTCTTCTCCAGGGGCTCAGGATTGTGGGCGAAATCACCGTTGGGCTCACCATTCAGGAAGCGAGCCTCAACACCCAAAGCCTTGAACAGGTCGGGGAGAATGATACCGCCTACGGAGTTGATGCTGTCGACAATAACTTTAAAGTGGGCGTTTCGGATAGCCTCCTTGTCGACCAGCTTCAGCGCCAAAACGGAATCCACATGGCGCCGGTTGTATGTATCGTCTTCGGTGTAATGTCCGAGGT
>ONMG01000172.1 GCA_900318855.1 uncultured Prevotella sp. | reverse complement strand
TGAGACTATAGAGTAAAAATATAGTATATTATTATATTATTAACATTATATAATATATTAATTATTAATCTGTTGGACTATATTCTTTTCTTTCTGTTTATTTTGCATATTGCGTTCCTCCCGACATGCGATAGCTATAAATGTGGCGGTGTGGCGGTGTGGCGGTGTGGCGGTACTACCCCCGGTCTGCGCTCCTTTCATTCGCTTGACCGTGTTACCCTGCTTCAGTCCGTCGGGGCGTCCTTGCTGACAGCATCCGGAAGCCCTCCCTCATCTTATCAGAACCAAGAGAAGTCCGTGAAGTGTCCGTGGCAGGGCGTGCAAGGCAAAAAACGGTCATTTTCCTTTGTCAGTCGTCCTTTTTGATGTACCTTTGTAGTTCTAACCGTAGGTTGAGGAAGCCTACCGCACAGAAGGATGTAGAATTTCCGGTTGGAGGAGCCGCCGGTGAGAAGAAAAGATTATGATAGATTCAAGCGTATTTCAAGGCAAGAAGGTGGCTTACTATACATTAGGCTGCAAGCTCAATTTCTCGGAGACTTCCACTTTCGCCAAGCTGCTTCAGGAGATGGGCGTGGTGACAGCCGCTCAGGGCGAGCCTGCCGACATCTGCCTCATCAATACCTGCTCGGTGACCGAGGTAGCCGACCGCAAGTGCCGCCAGGCCATCCGCCGCATGGTGAGAGAAAATCCCAGTGCCTTCGTCGTTGTGACGGGCTGCTATGCACAGCTGGAGCCCGAAAACGTGAGCCGCATCGAAGGTGTCGACCTCGTGCTGGGAAGCAATGAGAAGGCATCGCTCATCCAGCGGCTTTCAGAGCTTTTTGTGGCCAAGGAGACTCTCCATGAGCAGGGGGGGAGGGGGAGCCTGCACGAATACCATACGGTCAAGACCCGCGACATCCGCAGTTTCCAGCCTTCCTGCTCGCGCGGCAATCGCACGCGCTACTTCCTCAAGGTTCAGGACGGCTGCAATTATTTCTGCACCTACTGCACCATTCCCTATGCCCGCGGCTTCTCGCGCAATCCCTCCATCCAGTCGCTTGTAGCCCAGGCCGAGCAGGCTGCCTCGGAAGGCGGCAAGGAGATTGTCCTCACGGGAGTGAACATTGGTGATTTTGGCGAGACCACGCACGAGAGCTTCCTGGACTTGGTGAAGGCTTTGGACGCGGTGGAAGGCATCCGGCGCTATCGCATCAGCAGTCTGGAGCCCGATCTGCTCAGCGACGAGCTCATCGACTATTGTGCCCACTCGCGTGCTTTCATGCCCCACTTCCACATTCCCCTGCAGAGCGGTTCCGACGAGGTGCTGCGGCTGATGCACCGCCGCTACGACTCAGCGCTCTTCGCTCACAAGGTGAGGCTCATCAAGGAGAAGATGCCCGATGCCTTCATCGGTGTCGACGTCATGGTGGGCTGCCGCGGCGAGCGCCCGGAGCTGTTCGACGAGTGCTACCGGTTCATCGACAGCCTCGATGTCACCCAGCTCCACGTCTTCCCCTATTCTGAACGCCCCGGAACCTCAGCCCTGGCCATCCCCTATGTGGTCGACGAGCGCGAGAAGCACCGCCGCAGCCACAAGCTGCTGGAGCTGAGCGACCGCAAGACCCATGACTTCTATGCCCGCCACATCGGGCAGCAGGCCGACGTGCTCTTCGAAAAGGCGTCGCGGGGCAAGGCCATGCATGGGTTTACGCCCAACTACATCCGCGTGGAGCTGCCGGCCCGGGAAGCCCGCGAGGAGTTCGATAACGAGATTATCCGCGTGCGCCTTGGTGACTTCAATGCCGACGGCACGGCGCTCAAGGCCATACTGACTAACCCTTCGAAGATGTGAGCCATGCAGGATAAGAAAGATGCAATGATGCAGTGCCGCCACCGTGTGGCAATCGTGATACTCAACTGGAACGGCAAGGCCATGATGTCGTGCTATCTGCCTTCGGTGCTTGCCCATTCGGCCCACTTAGCCGATGTCATCGTGGCCGACAATGCCTCCACCGACGGTTCCATGGAGATGCTCCGGGCCGACTTCCCTCAGGTCGCCCGCCTTCAGCTCGACAAGAACTACGGTTTTGCCGAGGGCTACAACCGCGCGCTCCGTCAGATAGAAGCCGAGTATTATCTGCTTCTCAATTCGGATGTCGAGGTCACACCCCACTGGCTGGAACCCCTGCTTGCGTTCATGGACTGTCACCCCGAGAGTGCGGCCTGCCAGCCCAAGGTGCTGTCGCTCCGCGACCGTTCGCACTTTGAGTATGCCGGTGCCTGTGGCGGCTATCTCGATTCCCTGGGCTATCCCTTCTGCCGCGGCCGCATTTTCGGCAGTGTGGAGGCCGACCATCATCAGTACGACGATGTGGCCGAGATAGGGTGGGCCACGGGAGCCTGTCTGCTGGTGCGCTCGTCGGACTACTGGCAGTCGGGAGCTCTCGACGGCCGTTTCTTTGCCCATTGTGAGGAAATCGACATGTGCTGGCGGCTCCGCATCATGGGGCGCAAGCTCTTCTGCGTGCCCCAGAGCAGCGTCTATCATCTCGGTGGCGGCACCCTCCCGAAGGACAATCCCATGAAGACCTTCCTCAACTTCCGCAACAATCTGACCATGCTCTACAAGAACCTGCCCGACAGTAGGCTCCAGGCGGTGATGCGCCTCCGCTGCGTTCTCGACTGGATAGCCGCCCTGCAGATGCTGCTCCTGGAGCGCCATCCCGGTGATTTCAAGGCCGTGCTTCGCGGACGCCGTGCTTTCCGACGCTGGAAGCATGACTTCGACGACGAGCGGCGCCGCATACAGCAGTCACGCCGCACTCCCGACAGTGAGATTCTCAAGCCTTATTCCATTTTGTGGCAGTATTATGTTAAGGGAAGACATCTTTTTTCGAAAATTTAAACGTATAGCCCGAAAAATGCCCTTTGCGTTTCATTTTTTTAGCTTAAAGTTTGGTCTTTGAAATATAATTTAGTACTTTTGCAATTGGAAACCGCTATTGAGATAAATATTGAACAGAATATACTATATCCTTCTTCTCTGCGTTGTTGCTTTTTCGAGCTGCAACTTCAAGATTAAGCCGATGGAAGACGACACTGCCAATGGTGTGGAAGTGAAGCGCTACGACCGGCTTCAGGCCCGCTATCTCACCACGGGCGACTTCTCGGCGCTGCAGCAGATGAACACCAATTATCCCATGGAGACGCGCACACTCGTTGAAGACGTGCTCCAGCTCGGGGAGGTCAACGACCCCGAAATCAATACGACATTCCTCAACTTCTATCAGGATACCTTGCTGCAGACCATCATCGTGGATGTGGAGTCGCAGTATGCCGACATGGACGACATCAATCAGGAATTGAGCAAGGCTTTCGACAATCTGGAGAAGTTGCTGCCCAACACCGAGGTGCCGCTCATCTATTCGCAGATAGGGGCTCTCGACCAGAGCATTGTCATCGGCGACAAGGCCATCGGCATCTGCCTCGACAAGTATCTCGGAGCCAACTATCCCGCCTACAAGCGGTTCTACAGCCAGCAGCAGCGCAGTTCCATGCAGCGGAGCTACATTGTGCCCGACTGTCTGAACTTCTATCTCGTGAGCCTCTATCCCATGGACAACTACGATTCACGGCCGCAGCGCGAGAAGGATCTGCACATGGGCAAGATTATGTGGACGGTGAACACGGTCATCGGCAAGGAATTCTTCAAGAGCCGCTTCATCGCATCAGTGAAGCACTACATGCACACCCATCCCGGTGTCACGGTGAAAGAGCTTTTGGAGAGCGACGATTACCGCCAATTCGATTAACCTCCTCCCTCCCGCGCGGCCCCCCTGCCTTCCTTTTCTGTTTTTGCTCCCTCAGCTTCGGGCTGTCATCCCGGTAACCGCGTCACGGTTGCGTCCTTCGTTGCAGCCAACTGTCCTTGGTAGAATCCGTTCTGCTTCATGTAATTGACGAGTCGGTCGGTGAATTCATGGTTCTTCAGTCCCCATTTCGGAGCTATGAGCAGGCTGCCTGGCGACTGGCTCACGAATCGCTCCACCACCATCGTCGGCTTCAGTCGCCTCAGATATTCCGCCACCAGCCGGATGTATTCCTCCACCGTGTAGAGCTTGAAAGGCTGCAGCCCGTAGCTTTTGGCCAGAGCCGTTCCGCGAATCACCTGCAGCTGGTGCAGCTTCAGAATGTCGATGTCGAGCTCCGACACCACGCTGGCCTGGCGCAGGCTCTCCGCCTCTTCCTCACCCGGGAGTCCCAGGATGAAGTGGGCCCCCGTGAGAATGCCCCTGCCGTGCGTCTGCTCAATGGCCCTGCACCCGCAGTCGAAGTCGTGTCCCCGGCGGATGCGGCGGAGCGTGGCGTCGCTGGCACTCTCGATGCCATATTCCACGATGACCATGGTGCGGCGGTTGAGCTCGGCCAGATAGTCGAGCAGCTCCTCACTCACGCAGTCGGGGCGCGTGCCGATGACGATGCCCACGACATCCTCCTCTTCGAGTGCCTCTTCATAGAGCTGCTTCAGACGGGGCAGGGGCGCGTAGGTATTGGTGAACGACTGGAAGTAAGCCAGATACTTCATCTCGGGATATTTGCGTGCGAAGAACTCTTTTCCCGCTCTTATCTGCTCGGCCACGCTTTTCCTGCCACGGCAGTAGGAGGGACTGAAGGTGGCATTGTTGCAATAGATGCAGCCGCCGGTGCCAATGGTGCCGTCGCGGTTGGGACAGGTGAAACCGGCATCGATGGAAATCTTCTGTACCTTGAAAGCCATCCTGGAACGCATCCAGGAGCTATAGTCGTTGTAGGGGAGTGTGGACATATCTTGACGGTCGGAAATGAATTAATCAGTGTTAACGGCTGAAATCAGCCTTCATTCTCTTTGCAAAAGTACGCAAAAATGACTAACTTTGCGCATTAACAACGGATAAAAAGAATTGCTGATGAAGTATATCTTTATGCTGGCAGCACTCCTCCTCGGAGTGTGGCCGTCAATGAATGGAGCTGAGAAAATGAATCTGAAAGCGATTACGTCGGGCGATTTTGCAGCCCGCACCATCACCGGGCTCACACCCGTCAAGGGCACCGACCTCTACACACGTATCAGTGCCGACAAGAAGCAGGTGACAGAGCACTCGTTCAAGACCGGCAAGCAGGTGGCCGTGCTCTTCGACGTCAATCACACCGTGGGAAACAAGATTGACAGTTTCGACGGCTATATCCTCTCGCCCGACGGTACCCGCATGCTCATCCAGACTCAGACGGAGTATGTCTATCGCCGCTCCTTCAAAGCAGTCTATTATATTTACAACATCGCCAGCCACATGCTCCAGCGCCTCTCCGACGGCGGCCCGCAGCAGGTCCCGGTGTGGTCGCCCGACAGCCGGCAGGTGGCCTTCGTGCGCGATAACAACATCTTCCTCGTGAAGCTGCTCTACGACAATGCCGAGTGCCAGGTGACCACCGACGGCAAGTTCAACCACGTCATCAATGGCATCCCCGACTGGGTGAACGAAGAGGAGTTCGGATTCAATTGCGCCCTCACCTTCACCGCCGACGGCTCCATGCTCTGCTGGCTGCGCTACGACGAGTCGAGGGTGAAGACCTATTCGCTGCAGCTCTTCCGCGGAAGCCACCCCGAGCATGAGGAGTATGCCGATTACCCCGGACTGTATTCCTATAAATATCCTAAGGCCGGACAGGACAACTCCATCGTCTCGGCCTGGAGCTACGACATCCAGTCGCACAAGATTCTGAAGCTCAGGGTGCCCCTCGATGCCGATGGCTATATGCCGCGCATCCTGCCCACAGCCGACCCTAACCGCGTGGTGGTGTACACGCTGAACCGGCATGAGGACAATCTCAACCTCTACACGGTGAATCCGCGCAGCGCCTTGGCCACACTGCTCATCAAGGAGAGCGTGCCCAAATATGTGAAGGAGGAGGCTTATGAGGAGGCTATCATCGCCAAGGATGCCGTCATCCTGCCCAGCGACAGGGACGGCTTCATGAAGCTCTACGTCTACAACATGAACGGACAACTCCAGCGCACCGTCGGTGTGGGAGCCCACGACGTAACCGATGTCTATGGCTATGACGAAGCCACCGGCGACGTCTACTTCCAGGCTGCTGCTCCCAATCCCCATGAGCGTCAGCTCTTTGTGGGGCGCCGTAACGGAAAAGTGGAGCAGCTGAGCGACAAGGCCGGAACCAATTCAGCCTTCTTCTCGGCCGATTTCAAGTACTTTGTGCGCTGCTGGAGCGACTACGACACTCCATACGTCTTCGCGCTCTGCGACAACAAGGGCAAGGAGATATCCACCCTGGAGGACAACAAGGAATTGCGGCAGAAGGTGGTCGACTGCGGATGGACCAAGAAGGAGACCTTCAGCTTCACTACCTCCGAGGGCGTGAAGCTCGACGGATGGATGATAAAACCGGCCGACTTCGACCCCTCGAAGAAATATCCCGTAATCCTCTTCCAGTACAGTGGTCCCGGCAGTCAGCAGGTGAAGAATTCATGGGCTGTGGGCTCCATGGGCAACGGTGGCGCCTTCGACTATTATCTGGCCGAACAGGGATTCATCGTAGCTTGTGTCGATGGCCGGGGCACCGGATTCCGCGGCAGCGACTTCGAGAAGTGCATCTACCTCAAGATGGGCGACCTCGAGTCAAAGGACCAGGTGGAGACGGCGCTGTGGCTGGGCCAGCAATCGTATGTCGACAAGAATCGCATCGGCATCTGGGGCTGGAGCTTCGGCGGTTTCAACACGCTGATGAGCATGAGCGAGGGCCGGCCCGTGTTCAAGGCCGGTGTGGCTGTAGCACCGCCGACCAACTGGAAGTTCTACGACACCATTTATACGGAGCGCTACATGCGCACGCCGAAGGAGAATCCCGACGGCTATGCCCTCAACCCCATCGTGCGGGCTCCGAAGCTGCATGGAGCGCTGCTCATCTGTCACGGTATGGCCGACGACAATGTGCACCCGCAGAACACCTTCGAGTATGCTGAGGCCCTGGTGCAGGCCGATAAGGACTTCAAGGAGAATTATTACACCAACCGCAACCACAGCATCTATGGTGGCAATACGCGCAATCATCTGCTTCGGCAGATAGCCAACTTCTTCGTAGAGAATCTGAAGTAAACCGCCTCCACGGGTTCCGTCACAAACAAGTCACCCGCCGTCTCTCTTGCAGAGGCGGCGGGTGCTGCTGTCATGGGGGCCGTTGCCGGCATCCGTTTGCTATTGCTGTGAGCCGGAGAATAGCACCTTCTTCACTGTTCCATCCTCTGTTCTCAGAATGTTCACTCCGTGGCGGAGTTGGTTGAGCCTCATGCCGTTGAGGTCGTAGATGGCAGCATTTCCCTTAGTGTTTCTCATCTCTTCGATGCCCGTGGGCTGTTTCATGGGTACGAAGTTGTCCATCAGCACCTTCATCCAGTGGCCTCCAATCACCGAGCGGGCGCGGAAACTCACCCAGGCTCCGGTCTTCGTGTCGTACCAGTCGCTGATGGGCACTCTTGATGGAGTCTCATTGATGTATTTCCACAGCAGGTCGGCAAACTTGCAGAAGGTGCCGTTGTCGGCAGCCAGCGCGGCCACCCACATCAGCCAGTCGCTCTTCGTATAGTCTTTGCGGCTGTCGAGCGGAGTGCCGTAGGAGTTGAACTTGGTCTGATAGTAGTCCATCTCCTTATTATATACGTCGTCGGAGAAGAGGTTCAGTCCCCAGAGCTGGTCCCAAACGAGGTTGTACTTCATGCTCCAGGTGCCCGAGCTCTTGAGCGAGAGGGTGTAGTGGTCCTTCGAGGCATCGAGGGCTTCCTTCTCCCACGTGGCGGCCATGGTTGGCAGATAGTGGCTGTAGCGGCGGTAGAGTGCGGTGTCGCCCTTGATGAGTGCCATCTGAGCCATGCCGGAAATGCCCATGATGGCCTTCAGCGACAGGTTGGCGTTGTTCTCCGAGGGCCCGGCAAAGTCGTCGGTGCAGAGCTGGTTCTCGGGATGCTGCCCGTGGAGAACCAGGTAGTTGGTCCATTTGGTGAGCAGGTTCCAGTAGGGCTCCACCCATTGCGTGGACTTCTCCTTCATGCAGATGGTGGCAGCCAGGGTCAGCATGTTGCCCGATTCTTCTATGGGCATATCGCCACCGTACACCTGTCCGTTGGCCAGCGGATAGGTGCCCAGGTCATGGGGCGCAAAGTCCTTGGTCCACTTTCCCGTGCGGCAGTATTCGAAGATGCTGTTCATCATGCCCTTTTCCAGTTCGGGATTATACATCAGGAAGAGGGGGGCCGAGGGATAGGTGAGGTCCACGGTGTTGACGCAGCCGTTGGAGTTGTTTTCCTTTGAGAAGAACATCAGCCGTCCGTCGGAGTCTTCGAACAGCTTGTGGGCTGCTATCACCTGACGGTAGGATGCCGAGAGCAGTTCGGCGTATTTCTTGTCGCCCGACTTCCGTCCGTCGTCGTAGATGCGCTTGTCGAGGGCCTTGCTGCGCTCCATGTAGTCGTTGTAGTGAGCTTTGAAGTCGTTCATGGCTTCCACTATCGTCTTGCCGTTGCGGGCCCAGTAGCCTTTATAGTTCTTCTGCATGTATTGGATGTCGTACACCTCGTCGTAGGCTATCATTCCGAAGCTGCTGGCTTGTGTGGTGGAGCCGAAGTCGTGAACATAGCCCAAGGTAGGTTGCCGGTAGCGGTTCTCGGCTTCGGCCTTCTTTGTCGAGTCGGGCAGTGTGCCCCTGTTGGCGAAGGTGTTCAGCATGTCGTTCTGCGTGGCTATGCTCACGCTGCCATTCACAGCCGGCAGATAGAGGTAGCCCCAGTCGATGCAGATGTTGTCGCCGCTTTTCTGCAGTATGGGTTGCTCCTTGGTGCCGCTCTTGACGTAGGTGAGTCCGTTGCTGGTCTCAAGCGTCGACACCGTGGCCTGTGAGGGGTCGTTGGTGGCCAGCTGCGGAGTGGTGCCGAGATAGAACTGCACGCTGTGGGTCTTGCCGTCATTCGACTGCACACGGTAGGAGTAGTAGTTCACCGGTGTCGACAGCACGTCGAGGTCGTCGATGAGCATCGGGGCGGTGAAGACCAGCGTGAGGTCGACGGGCCCGCACTTGAAGCTGTAGTAGGAGCTGGTGGCCATGCAGCTTCGGCCCGTCTGCAGCGCCTGCTGCTCGGAGTAGCTCTTGGAGGCGCTGTTCTCGTAGATGCCGTAGTCCAGATAGGTGCCTCCCATGTTGTTGTGGCAGCGTGCGGCAATGATGTTGTCGCCCTCATGGAGGAAGCGCTTGTAGCTGTCGATGAGATGGAGGTTCTCGCCCTGCACCCAGGTGTTGCCCGTGTAGACCACTTGGTGGCCGTTGATGTAAATCCAGCATTCGTCGTCGTGGGAGTACACGAGGTAGAGGTCTTTCTTCAGGTCGTCGGCCGTGAGCTTCAGGTGGCGCCTCACGTAGATGTCGGTCTCCCCGCTCCATATCGTGCGGATGTTGGGATACTCCTGGACGTTCTTTCCGAAGGCTCCGGTCATCATGCTCCATTGCGAGTCGTCGTATTGCTCACCGGTCCATTTCGAGTCGCTCATTTTGCCCATGAAAGTCGGGGCTTCCCAGGCTTTCTCCGACATCGGCAACAGCGCGTTCGAGAGCAGCATCTCGTTTTTTTTGCCCATGAAGCGGTAGACGGCGCCGTCCACGCGCAGCAGTCCGTCGATGGGCTTCTCGGCATCATCCCAGTGGCGGGTGGTGCCGGTGTTCAGCACGTCGAAGGGCGACCATATGGAGAAATAGGGATCATTGACGAAGATGGGAACCGACGGCAGCCGCAGCTCCGTGGTCTGATAGGGTTCGAAGAAGTCGCTTTCCTGCGCTTCAGTAGTCATTGCCGTGAGCAGGACAGCCATTAGGATTAGGTACTTTCTCATTGTCACTTTACGATTTAGTTTAATGTGTCTTGAATGCTGCAAAGGTAGCTATCTTTGCCGATATCTGCAAGCTCCGTCCGTTCTTTTCCTGTTCTTTTCTTAAGTATGGATGTTCAACCTTCGCCACATCCATGCGGGAACGCAGCGCCAGAGCTTCACGAGCAGTCGGTAGCGCCAGTCGATAATCACCTTGTGGCGGTGGGCGTAGAGGGCTTCCACGATGTTGTTGGCTACGGTCTCGGCCTTCATGAGCATGGGGTAGTGGCTGCCGTCGCCGAGGAGAGCCGTATCGACGAATCCCGGTCGGATATCGGTGAAGCGGATGGACAGATGGCGCATGCGGGCTTGCTGTTCGAGCGCTTGCAGATAGACGTTCTGAAAAGCTTTCGTAGCCGAGTAGGCCGGAGCCACTCCCAGTCCCCTCACTCCGGCAATGGAGCTGATGGCGGCGATGTGACCTCCGCCGTGGTGACTCATCCAGCGATAAGCAGCTCCGATGAGACGGGTGAAGCCCGTCGCATTGGTTTCCACGGTGCTCAGTTCGTGTCCTTCTTCCAGCTTGAGGTTTTGATAGCCTATGCCGGCTGCATGAAAGTAGAGGTCCATGCCGCCCACGGCATCGATGAGTTGGGTGAGGCGTTGCGGAGCGTCCTCGTGCGTGATGTCGATCTCGGCGGTCTTCACCTGTTCCGGATACTGTTCCTGCAGGGCTTTGAACGGTGCCGTGCGTCGGGCAGCCAGTCCGAGCAGCCAGCCGTCGGCCAGCAGTCTTTTGGCCACCTCGTGCCCCATACCCGATGAGGCCCCCATGATGATAGCTCGTCTTCTTGATTCCATATACTTTGGTGTTTCGTGTCGGGAGGGCTGTAATCGCAATTTGGGCAGTCACCTACCCCTGTCCTACAAAGTTAGCCATTATTTCCCATGTTAGGCCTTTCAACTCTTGATTTCTTGATGATGAAAGTCAAAAAGAGGGTGTCGTGCCCTTCCTTTACAGCATTCATCTTCTAACTTCATTACTTTATGTACTGTCAAACTGGTGCCGTTGATTATCAACCATTTATAAATAATTTGCTGTTATATGGGGGTGGTGCCTTGACGAAGCTCGGGGCGCCATTTCTGATGTTTCTTAATCTTCCTTACTCTATTCCTCCCCCGCTATCCCTGGCACCAGCGGATTCGGCCATGGGAGGTAGGCCACGATGAGCGTATGGTCATGGGGCAGCATTGCAGACTTATCACTTGATTTTGCAGCCTGGCAAACGATTGTTCGCTGCGTAGCTTTTTATCATTCGCTGCTTAGTGAACGATCTTTTTCT
>ONMG01000018.1 GCA_900318855.1 uncultured Prevotella sp. | reverse complement strand
GCTCTCGGGGTTGGGCTTATTGTAGTACGCCAGGCGCATGCTGTCGGCCTCGAGGGGTGAGGGCACGCCGTTGATAAGCCCTGTCGTGGCGGCACGGTCCTCGCGACAGCGGTATTTCAGGATGCGGGCCGCGAACTCCTGGTCGGCCTTCAATGGCTTTGCCAACGCATTGCACCAGAGGTCGGAGCCCACGTAGGATCCGCTCACGAACACTCGGCCACCACCCTGACAGTAGCTGGTGAGCAGTTGCTGCATGCCGGCGTCGAAAGTCTTGTAGTTCAGCGGATGTAGTCCCGGCCGTCCGAATTTCGACTGCTTCTCCTTGCCCAGGATGAGGTCCACCATCGACCAGTCGGCGCTCTTGATTTCAGTCAGACCCTCGGCGGCGGCCTTGCTCATGGAGACGAAGCTCAGCCCCGCCTTCATCAGTGCCCGTCCGTGGAGGGCAGGGTAGTCGAAGGTGTTGCCCGCGATGACCATGCGCTCATAGTTGCCGTAGCTGTCGCCAAAGCCCGCAGCGTCGTCGTCGGTCCAGGGAACGGAGCGTCGGAATTCCTTCATTCTCCCCACGTAGTGAATCATCTCGCGGTCGGGCACCCCATTGTCGTCGTCGGCCAGGAAGCCTGCCAATGCGTCGTCGCTGCTGCGGAAGTCATCGGGACCCGACAGACGGTCGAAGCCATTGATGACGAGCACGGGACTGACCGTGGTGGCGGAGTTGCGACCCACGGAGAGGATTTCGGAAGGGAAGCTTTCTCCCCCATTGTTCACAGCTGTCACCTTGAAACTCACCACTTGGTTTGTGGGAATGGCACAGGAGTAGGAGCAGCGTTTCACCAGCGTCCCATTGTCGAAGTCGCCGTCGCCGATGCGCTTGTACACGATGAAGCGGTCTGGAGTAGCAGTGGGTTCCAGCGAGTCGGCCTCGGCCTGCCACGACAGCGTCACGGCACCATGCTCATTGAAGGTAGCGGCAAAGTGGCTCACGGGCAGCGGCTCCACCACGTATCTGTAACCGTATTCGTTGCTGAGAAAGCGCAGGATGCCCTTGTAGACTGCACGGCCAACGAGGAAGCGGAACCGAGGGTCGAGACCGTAGCGCATGTCGGCGAAGTTCTCGTGCGACATGAGCTCGAGCAGCATGGCCGGCACCCGGGGCACCCAGGCCTCGAAGTAGCGCTGGTTCCACATGCCGCGGCGCGTCCACCGTGGCTCAGCCTGCAGTCGTAGGTCGTGGGTGATGCTCGAGAGGACGAGGTCGCAGAGGTCGCGGTTGGCGTCGCGTGAGCTGCCGTCGGCGAAGTGGCCGCCATACTGGCTGGTCTGGTAGATGCCGAGCGTTCCGATGATGGAGTCGCCGGTCACTGTTCCCGCGTCGGAATGGAAAGCCAGTGATAGGTCAATGGGGATGTTGAGGCCCTGATAGTCGGGACAGGCCTTGGTGCCCCCGGCCAGATAGTTCACCCACAGTCCCCGGTCGCGGTAGTCATCGGCATAGTCGTTGAGTCCGTGAGTGGGCGAGTAGATACTGTCGGGAATACCCGCCCACTGCATGTAGTAGCGTGCTCCTTCCTCGAAGCGGGGGTAGCCGCTTGTTTGGGGTACTGTGTGCAAGGCCGGTTGCCATTCATTGCGTGCGATGCGGCTCTTTTGGGCGACGTATTTCTTGGTGTATAGCGTCAGGCTGTCGCCGTCGGCACACCGGGCGATGTTGCCCATGCCACCGCCGAAGCGCACGGCGTCGGCAGTGACGGTGCGTCCGGCCTTCGCCGACACATTGCTGAGCACCACGCGCCCTTGGGTGCCCTTGCCGAAGCCGAAGGTACCCAGGTAAATCCACGTGCCGCCACCCATAGTCTGGTTGACGAGGAAGGTGGTCTTGCCGTCCTTGTGGTAGACGGTGTAGCGGGCGTCGGTAGTACTGTTGGGCAGGGTCTTATAGCTCACGTAGACGGCATAGTTGCGCTCTTTGATGATGTGGGGCGCCCAAGTGATGGTGCTGGCGTCGCGAGCTGCTCTCACCGTGGTGGTCTGCTGGTAGGAACCTTCGGTAAAAGGGTTTTCGAATCCGGTGTATTGCTTCCGCAGGTAGGCAAAGCCCTTCTCCGAGCCGGTGGTCCAGGGTTGCTTGCCATTGTGGACGGCGCCGACAGCATCGGCCAAGCCTCCGTCATTGTCGACCACCACTTCGTAGGGATTGGTGTCGCGCTCGCGCGGCATCATCACGATAGCCCCGGCCTTTTCGAGCATGGGCACCAGATAGGGCAGGACGAAACTTTGCGTGAACTTGTCTTCCACCGTTTGAAAGAGACGAGCCCTCTGCCACTCCCATCGGTGCAGTCCGGCTTCGAAATACTTACCGTGGCTCTGCCAGAGAGCGATGTGTCTGCCCTGTAGTCCCTGCCGGGGCTCGAACGGACGGTCGGCGCAGCGCACCAGCGGAATGCCTGCTGGCTGGGTGAAGGCCTTCCCCCCGCGTCCGCCGGGCATGCATCGCGGAATGAGCGACGACAGTTCGTGTCCGGCAACGAAGATTCTCAGTGGTTTGTTCTTCAGGTTCTCAGGCAGATGCTTCTTCACTTCTGCTGTGATGGCTTCGACGTTGTCGGCACGCATCGGTACGTCGTTGAGCGCGCTGTTGAGCCATAGGGTGGTTGTGTCGGCCGAGGTGGTTAGCGAGTCGACCTTAATTTTTGAAATTCTGATTCCTTGGCTGAAAGCCTTCAGCGATGAGGCAATGGCCTCCTGCTCGTTCTCGGTGGGCATCTGCGCACTCGCCACATAGGGCGCAGCTAACAGGGTGGATAAGGCTATCCATGGGTTTATCTTCATGATTACTGTGGGTTATTGCTTTCCACCTACAAAGTTATAGATATTCTGTCAGACCCAAGGCGTTCTGACCGTGAAAAATTACGAACCGTGCGAATGGATGATTGTCGTCGCATCCTGTTTCAGGGCTATCTGTGCGGCTGCCATCTGCGACAGGCGTATGCCCATTCGTGGTGTCTTGCCCAAGAGAGAATCTATCTGATAGGCATGGCACGCGTAGGCTAATGACTTTGTGTCTTCACCTTTGGCGTGATAAATCTCTGATGCCATGCCGTAGCGTATGGGCAACAGATTGGAGTCGTTGGCTTCTTCGCAATAGCGTATGGCCTCGAGGATATACTTCTCGCCCTCATCGAGTTGCTTTGCTGCTAAGCAGATGCCTGCCAGGGTGTTGAGCGAGCTGCCTACACTGCTCTTGTCGCCTGCCTTCTTGCCTATCTCCAGACCTCCTCACGGCACATGGGTTCCTACAGGCATCGCCATCGTGGGAGCAGATGTGCCACATAAGCAGGGCATCTACAACCTGCAGGGCGTGAAGATGCAAGGCTCGCTTGCTGAGCTGCCCGCTGGCATATATATTGTCAACGGGCGCAAGGTGGTGAAGAAGTAGAGCCCCTCCCTGACCCTCTCCCGAAGGGAGGGTTAGGACTTATGGCAAGAGCTTTAGATGACGGAAATTGCAATAGCCATCAATGTCCTGACTATTCTCCTGTGTACCGTCATAGATAACTGTCGTACGCTTCAGACGGTCGCCCAAGAGTGATTTCAGATAGCGCAGATGTTTGAAATAATCGGCGTTATAGGTCATACTCGCCTTGATCTCGTAGGCTTCGAGACTGCCGTCTGATAAAGCTCTCAGCACATCAACTTCATGCTGCGATTTGTCGCGGTAGAAAAAAAGACTTTCTTCACGTCCCTGATTGCAACCGTGTTTCACGATGTCGTTTACCACCAGATTCTCCATGAGACTTCCGCGCAAAGGATGCACGTCCAACTGCTCGATGCTGTTAATGCCAAGAAGAAAAGCGGCAAGACCAGTGTCGTAAAAATACAGTTTCGGAGTCTTGGTGAGCCGCTTGCCGATATTGGCATGGTAGGGATGCAGCAGATAAACAACATAAGATGCAGCCAACACGCTCAACCAATTTTTCACGGTGGGTAAACTCACGCCAACCTCTACAGAGAGTGCTGAGGCGTTGAACTCTTGACCGATGCGTCCTGCAGCGAGTCGTATAAATGTATGGAAGGCCTGAAGGTCTTTCACATTGACCAGCGTCAAGCGACTATTCTGTGTGACGGTCATGGCTCGGCGCAGTTCTGAGATGAAGCCTGTTAGGATCCGGAAATAATTGCTCTACATCTTATAATATATAGGTAGACAGACCGTTTTACATAAGTAAGCCGACTCTAAGTAAGCCTCCCGCTGCAGATCGCCGCTCCATCACTTGACGCGCCGCCCCATTCACTCAATATATACCGTATAAAGCTATAACAATGAAAAAAGAACTATCAGCCCTCTCAGCCCTGCTTCTGTTGCCTGTCGTGGCCTCTGGAGCCAGAAAGCATCCCAACGTCATCATTATCATGGCCGACGACCTCGGATGGGGAGACGTGAGCGCTTACGGCAATCGCACGCTGTCCACTCCTCATATCGACAGTTTGGCTATGGGAGGCGTTTGCTTTACCGATGGCCATGCCTCTTCGGCCACGTCGACCCCATCGCGCTATGCCCTCCTCACCGGTATGTATCCGTGGAAGAACAAAGATGCCAAGATCTTGCCCGGTGACGCACCGCTCTTGGTCAGTCCGCAGCAGTTCACACTGGCGAAGATGTTCCGTAAGGCAGGCTATGCTACGGCAGCCATCGGCAAATGGCATCTCGGTATGGGTGTGGGCAAGATAGATTGGAACAAGAAGATCAGTCCCGGGGCGGCCGATTTAGGCTTCGACTATTCCTATCTCATTGCTGCCACTGTTGACCGTGTACCCACCGTCTACGTGGAGAATGGGCGGGTGGCCGGTCTCGACCCTTCTGACCCCATCAGCGTGGACTACACTCATCCCTTTGAAGGCGAGCCCACGGCAGCCAACCATCCCGAGATGATGCGCATGCGCTGGTCACACGGACATCAGGGCTCCATCATCAACGGTATTCCGCGCATCGGCTTTATGAAAGGCGGACGGTCGGCTATCTGGAACGATACCACTATGGCGCGCTGTCTTGTAGAGAAGGTCAGAGCCTTCATTGATACGGCCTCCACCTCACATCCCTTCTTTCTCTACTACGGTTTGCATGAGCCCCATGTGCCCCGTGTGCCCGACACTGCCTTCGCCGGCAGCACTGGCTTGGGGCCGCGCGGCGACGTGGTGAAGGAAGCCGACTGGTGTGTTGGTCAGGTGGTGGACATGCTCCGGGAGAAAGGTCTCTTGGAGAATACACTTATCATCTTCTCGAGCGACAATGGTCCCGTGCTTGACGACGGCTACCAGGACGGCTCCCGGGGGACGCGCAAGCTGCACGACCCCAATGGTGGACTCAGAGGCGGCAAGTACAGTCTCTTTGAGGCAGGAACGCGTGTGCCTTTCTTCGTCTATTGGAAGGGCACCATCCTACCCATGGTGAGCTCCGCCCTGGTCGCGCAGCAGGACTTGCTGGCCTCGTTGGCTTCCCTGGTGGGACAGCCTGTTCCCAAAGGTCTCGACTCAGAAAACCACCTGAAGGCCTTTCTTGGAAAGACCGATAAAGGACGCAAAGGCTATGTGGTGGAGGCGCAAGGACGACTGGCCTACCGAATGGGACGTTATGCGCTGTTGCCACCTTACAAGGGGCCAAAGACCAACGAGACGGGCAATGAACTTGGCAATCAAACCAATTGGCTACTCTACGACCTCAGTACCGATGCCTCGCAACAGCACGACATCAGTGTGCAGCGGCTCGGACTGATGTGGAAGATCCGCAGGGCCTTTATCCGCGCTACGGGTCCCCACTATCACTTTGATACCGAGGCCGAAAAGCTTCAGTGACTCCCCTTGAGGGTGCGGCTGGTCTGTGCGCCGGATTGGGAACCGGGGTGCAGACTGGAGGTGGCTGTCCTACTACAGCTGACGTGCTCCGAGGGGGCACACGAGCACGAAGTCCTTCGAAGCTCCAGCCACGGACTTTTTCATTGAGGCCTATTTTCCTACACTTCTGTATTTCACATCATTCAGTTACAGACTTCTTTGAATAATTTGGGATGACGCGTTGATGAAGCCTGTAGTGCCGTCTTTGAGGTTGCTTAATCCCAAATCGGTCATTAGAAAAAGCTTCTTGTCATTTTCTAATGACCGCCATTAGAAAAACAGCTTTTTATATGCTTGATCCATAAAT
>ONMG01000019.1 GCA_900318855.1 uncultured Prevotella sp. | reverse complement strand
GATCCATCCGTCGCGGCTGAACTTGAAGCCGTCGAGTCCGGCAAGCAGCTGAGCCTCGTAGCGGAACTTCCCTGCGCGTCCCCAGAAACTCACGCCCGTGTCGTGCCAGGTCGAGGGCAGAATGGTGTATTCGCCTTGCGGCCGATAGACAGTAAAGAAGTTGAGTGGCTCGTGATGGGCGTTGAGCAGTCCCACGGG
The DNA here is from genome assembly GCA_900318855.1 of uncultured Prevotella sp. Classification (GTDB taxonomy): domain Bacteria; phylum Bacteroidota; class Bacteroidia; order Bacteroidales; family Bacteroidaceae; genus Prevotella. Next base: position 16,712 of record ONMG01000019.1, on the reverse strand, counting down.
AACGACAATGTGTCCGGCGCGGATGTTGGCCCAGCGTGCGAAACTCTTTTGCAGCCAGAACTGCTCCAGTTCCACCTCGCCGCCTTTCTCGGTTTCTGTCTCCCACTCGCCGCTCTCCTCGTATTCCTGTTCCACGGAGGATCCGGTGCCGGTGTGCTCAAACTCAATCTCAGTACCCATCGTCCAGCCCTTGCCAAAGTCGTAGCCCAGATAGATGACGGCGTGGGGAATGTCGAAACGTCCGTGACTCGGGTCATGTCTGTACTGGCTTGCGCGTGAATAGCGGTAGACGTTGTCGCTGTAGAAATTGCGGCTGTAGGCAGCCTCGCCGTAGCCGCCTACACTCAGTCGGTGACCTCCAGCATGGCTCATCACCGAGTCGGCTGCATTGACCTGAGCACTTGCCGGGGCAACGGCAACCAACAAGGAGGCTGCCAATAAGAAAATCTGATAGAACTGTTTCATCTTATGTAAGTTTTCGGCTGCAAAGGTAGAAAGTAGGGACAAAGAAAGCAATACCTAAATAAAGTGAAAAGCGACAATCCAGTGAACATCCCCCTTTTTAGGTATTGTGAACGTCGGGGATTTCAGCTACCTTTGCGACAAAATTATAATAAGGTGTAGAGATGAAGAATATGAAGGTTTACGAGGCTGGCGATAGAATGGTGAACATCATCAAGGACAACTACAACATCCTGCAGGCCATGAATTCGTTTGGCATCTATCTTGGGTTCGGCGACAAGACAGTGGACGAAGTGTGCCGGGAGCAGGGTGTCGACACGTTCACCTTTCTGGCGGTCATCAATTATACCGTGAATGGCTACGACGAGCAACAGGACATTGAGCGCATATCGGTGCCGACGCTGCTGAAGTACCTCGAGGCCAGCCATACCTACTACCTTGACTTCCAGCTTCCACTCATCCGGCAGGAACTCTGCAAGGCCCTCAACGAGGGCGACAACCTCGCCCGACTCATACTCAAGCTTTATGACGCCTACGCCCACAGCGTCACCCACCACATGAGGTATGAGGAAAAGCATGTGTTCCCTTACGTGCGCAAGCTGCTGGATGGCGAGTCGCCCACCAACTACGACGTGGCCACCTTCTCCAAGCATCACGGCCAGATTGACCAGGAGCTGAAAGAACTCAAGAACATCATCATCAAATATCTGCCTTCCGACGGCCATCACAACAACCAGCTGTTGGCCACGCTCTACGACATCTACAGCAATGAGGAATGGCTCCGGCTGCACGGCGACGTGGAGAACTTTCTCTTTATCCCGGCCATACGCAACCTGGAGATGAAGCGACGCAACGAAGGACTCGACCTCAGCACAACGAGGCTGCCCGTAGCCGACAAGGACGACAACTGCCTCAGCCAGCGCGAGAAGGACGTCATCGTGGCACTGGTGCAGGGAATGTCGAACAAGGAGATTGCCGACCACCTCTGCATCTCCACCAACACCGTCATCACCCACCGGCGCAACATCGCCAAGAAGCTTCAGATTCACTCTCCGGCCGGCCTCACCATCTACGCTATCGTCAACCACCTTGTCAACATCGAGAATCTGAAAGCATAGGCACCACCGGACCTGTATTCACCAACAAGAGGGAAATTCTTGCACACTTCGCCCTACAGATGAGCAATAGTGTAAGGAATAACATTAAATTGTCTTAACAACCGTTGTCTTTCTCCGCTCCTTTTAGTATATTTGTAACGAGAACCAATACGTTTAGGAGTTTATGGAGCAGAGAATTATCTTTTCAAGAAACATGAAGTTGGAGCTCGCAGAAGCCATCTCCGAAAGCGAGCACGACCGCATCTTCGTGCTCACCGACGCACACACAGCCCAGCAATGCTGGCCGCGCATCAGCAGCTTCCTCTCACTGAAAGGTGCACGTCTTATCACAATAGCTGCCGGCGACGAGGCTAAGAATCTCAACACCCTGAGTGCGGTGTGGACAGCCATGCAGCAAGGCGACGGCACACGCCACTCCCTGCTCATCAACCTTGGAGGAGGCATGGTGACCGACCTTGGCGGTTTTGCAGCGTCCACCTTCAAACGCGGCATCAACTTCATCAATATCCCCACTTCGCTGCTTGCCATGGTCGACGCCTCTGTGGGTGGAAAGACGGGCATTAATTATGGGGGACTCAAGAATGAAATCGGTGTTTTCAATGAGGGCAAATGCGTCATCATCAACACCCGCTTCCTCTCGACCCTTGACCTGAAGAACCTGCTGGCCGGCTATGCTGAGATGATAAAGCACGGACTCATCAGCGATGAAGCCCATTGGGGCAGTCTCATGGACTTTGACATCACCCAGCCCGACTTCGGTGAGTTGCAACAGCTGGTGAAACAGTCGGTTGAGGTCAAGGAAGACATCGTCAGACAAGACCCCAAGGAAAGAGGAATACGCAAAGCCCTGAACTTCGGTCATACCTTCGGTCATGCACTTGAAGAATGGAGCCTGAGCCACTGCCCTGACGACCCACTGCCACATGGCTACGCCGTAGCCTTCGGCATGATAGCCGAGCTGTGGCTGAGCTGCGTACGCTGTGACTTTCCTACCGACAGAATGCGCCAGACCGTCAGCTTCATCCGGAGCCACTATGGTGCAGTAGGCATCAAATGCGACGACTATGGGGAGTTGATTGGCATGATGAAGCACGACAAGAAAAACCGTGCAGGCGAGATTGACTGCACACTGCTCCAAGCTATCGGCAACGTCAAGACCGACCAGAACCTGTCAGAGAATGAGATAAAAGAAGCATTCGATTTCCTCAGAGAAGGCTAACAAAACCCACCATGACCGAAAAATCAGAAATAGAGAATTACCGCGAGCAGGTGCTACAAGCCCTGCTGCAGCTCAAAAAAGAAGATGAGTCGGACGAAGAAGTGATAAAGCTCCTCGACACCTTCAGCGACGAGGAGCTGGCGTTCGGCATGCCTTTCAACACACCTGACGAGATGGCTCGGATGCTTCTTGAATAACCCGTCGCACATCATCGGCTGTCCGGTCGAAAGATCCGCTATGCTCCAACTTCAGCGTGCACATCGCAGCGGCAAACCGCCCCGCCTCAGCATAGCTCATGCCTCGGCACCGGCACCACAGATAACCTGCCATATAAGTGTCGCCGCACCCCGTAGCATCGATGACCTTATGTGGCCTATAGGCCGGGATATCATAGAACTGCCCGTCGGCAAGTATCAGTGAGCCACTGGCTCCCAACGTAACCAGCACCTCTCCCACTCCCCATCCTGCAAGCTGAAGTGCAGCCTCATGAGGGTCCGAGAGTCCGGTCACTACCTCCATCTCATGCTCGTTGACTTTCATCACATCGGTGAGCGAAAGTATCTCGCGTTTATCCTGCCAGTCGGTGGGATAGACCTTCTCGCCCCTAACCTCGCGCAGATAGCCCTGCGCGTCAATCGACACTTGGCCCTTGCCTGCGAGGTAGAGCACCAGCTCGATGGGGAAATCATCACTCAACAGAGACCCCAAATGATACACCCGTGCCTCCTCATCACGCAACTCGTCAATGCAGAAGGGGTCGGCCTTGGCGAGCACACGCTGACTGCGGTCATCAGGATTTTCACCATAGACATTCTCGAAGAACACCGTATGCCGGCTGGGGAAGGCCTTCACATCGACACCGGCCAAGCGGAGGTCATTGACCGTCTTCATGTCGTCAGCTCCCAACTTCGTCACCAGTTCATAACTCACTTCTTTGGGCAGATGACTCAAGGCGTAAGAGAAATAGAACGAGGTGCCTCCAGCCATATACACCGTGCTATGAGGGGTTACAATTTTGTCACGCGTGAGGTGACCTATGCAGCATATATCTTTCTTCATTACTTGTCTTTTAGCCTGCAAAGTTAACACTATTAAGGTGGAATTCAAAACATTACGAAGGATTTTTTACACAGCTTTCCACCTTTCGTTCCATAATGTCAGCTCCCGGCACCCGAGCATCTAAGGTTTTACAGCCAGCAAAGGGGACCCTAATCTCTGTCGGCGCACTCATAGACCTGAAGAAAGCCGACGAAGCTTAGGAAAGGCCAAAGAAAAGCGCCCTTTTCTTTGGCCTTTCCCTTGGTTTGCACTACCTTTGCAGCGGAATAACAACAGTATAATAATTAATGTCCAGGCGTGGCAATGCACAGCCGTGCCTCAAATGATGAGCAGACGTCAGATTCTCCTTATTAACGACATGGCCGGCTACGGCAAGGTGGCAACAGCCGCTATGCTTCCCGTGCTCTCCTATATGGGTCACCCCACATTCAATCTTCCTACGGCCCTGGTATCCAACACACTCGACTACGGGAAATTCAACATTCTCGATACCACCGACTATATTGCCGGCACTCTACCCGTATGGAAGGAGCTGGGCTTCAGCTTCGATGCCATCAGCACAGGATTCATTGTCAGCGAGCGGCAGGCGCGACTGATAGCAAGCTATTGCAAAGAGCAGGCTGCGCGCGGCACGCTGATATTCGTCGACCCCATAATGGCCGACTGGGGCAAGCTCTACAATGGTATCGGGCCGGGCACCGTAGAGAGCATGAAGGAGATGCTGACCGTGGCCGACCTCGCCTTCCCGAACTATACGGAAGCTTGCTTCCTAACCGGTACCCCCTACCGCAAGGAGGGTGTGAGCCAAGGAGAGATAGGGCAGATAATTGACTCACTGCGAAAGGAAGGCTGCAAATCAGTGCTCGTCACCTCGGTGACGGTAGACGGGCAGACCTCGGTGGCCGGATTCAGCCATACAACAGGGGAATACTTTCTGCTCCCCTACAATGAGATACCCGTGGTGTTCCCCGGTACGGGTGACATTTTCTCGGCCATTTGCATAGGCCACATTCTCAACGGCGAACCACTTCGAAGCAGTGCACGTAAGGCCATGGATGCTGTCTACCGTCTCATCGACCTCAACAAGGACGCCACCGACCGCTACTGCGGCATTCCCCTGGAACGCTGTCTGAACCTCATCTGACAACACGATATGGACTGGATAAACGGGCTTTTCACCATTCACTCCGCTTTGCAGGCCGTGGCCGTCATTGCCATCATTGTAGCTTTAGGCCTGGCCTTAGGCAAGCTCCGCGTGGGCGGCATCTCCCTGGGCATTGCCTTTGTGTTCTTCGTTGGCATTCTGGCCGGCAACGTGGGGCTGAGTATCGACTCCAATGTGCTCAACTACGCCGAGACCTTCGGACTGGTCATCTTTGTCTACACCCTGGGATTACATGTGGGACCCCATTTCTTTGTATCGCTCCGCCAGGAGGGGTTCGCACTCAACATGTGGGGCCTTGCCCTCACACTGCTGGGCACGGTGATGGCCTTACTTCTCTGTCCCATCACCCATATCAACATCGGCGACATGGTAGGTCTGCTCTGTGGCGCCACAACCAATACCCCGGCCTTGGGAGCAGCCCAGCAGGCCCTTCAGCACCTTGGGCGCAACAGTGGTTCGGCAGCGCTGGCCACCGCCGTCACCTACCCCTTGGGTGTGCTTGGAGTGATACTCGCCATACTGTTGCTGCGCCGCTTCATGGTGAAGCCTGCCGACCTCATTGTGCGGCAGAACCACGATGAGAACCACACCTATATCGGGCAGTTCATCGTTGTCAACCCGGCTATAGAGGGGCGAAGCATTGCGCAGATTGCCCAAAGCACCCACACCAAATTCATCATCAGCCGCGTTTGGCGCGACGGGCAGGTCATCGTACCCGTTGCCACGACGGAATTGAAGGAGGGCGACAACCTGCTCGTGGTGACTAACCGTGAGGATGTGGCCTCCATGGAAATTCTCTTCGGGCAGAAAGTGAAGAAAGACTGGAACAAAGAGCAGATAGACTGGAACCACATCGACTCCAAGGTGGAATCGCGCGTGGTGGTGCTGAGCCGCACCGTGCTCAATGGCAAGTTGCTCGGCCAGCTGCACCTACGCGATGCTTACGGCGTGAACGTAAGCCGCGTCTTCCGAGGCGACGTAAAGCTGCTGGCCACCGACGACCTGCGCCTGCAATACGGCGACCGAATAACCATTGTGGGCGAGTCGAAGGCCCTCGACAATGCCGAGCATTTCTTTGGCAATTCCGTGAAGACACTCGCCGAACCCAATGTGGGAAGCATCCTCTTGGGAATGCTCTTAGGTCTGGCTCTGGGCACCATCCCCATCAGTCTGCCGGGCATCGACAGTCCGGTGCGCCTGGGCATTGCCGGTGGTCCCATCGTGATGGGCATCCTCGTGGGCGCCCTAGGACCGAAGCTCCACTTCATCTCCTACACCACCCACTCGGCCTCGCTCATGCTGCGGCGCCTTGGGCTGTCCATCTACCTGGCTTGTCTAGGGCTCGATGCCGGCAAGGACTTCCTGGCCACGGTGATTCGACCCGAAGGACTGATGTGGGTAGGCATTGGATTCATACTCACGATTGTCCCCGTGCTCATCATTGGCGCACTGGCACTTAAGACAAAGAAATACGACTTCGGCACCATCTGCGGCATCCTCTGCGGCAGCATGGCCAACCCCATGGCGCTCTCGTATGCCAACGACACCATCGAAGGCGACACGCCCAGCATCAGCTATGCCTCGGTCTATCCGTTAGGAATGTTCATCCGAGTGATTATCGCTCAAGTGCTCATCATGTTCTTTGCTTGAGGAAGGGAGCTTCCGACTTCACGCTGACGGGCTTGCCGTCGACGGGGCTGACGAAATGCAGCTCACCGGCATGAAGCCACAGACGGTCGGCCGGACTGCCATAGAGCATATCGCCCTTGATGGGACAGCCCAGCCCCATGGCATGGGCACAATGCAGACGCAGCTGATGTGTTCTGCCTGTCAGTGGACTCAACTCCAAGATGGCCTCACTCTGCTCACTGCGTATCACCCGATAGTAGGTCACGGCTTTCTTGCCGTTCTCGAAGTCGACCTTCTGCCGGGGGCGGTCGGAATAATCAGGTGCAAGAGGCAGCCGGATGTAACCTTCCTTTTTGGCCGGAACACCTTCTACCACAGCCACATACTTCTTTCGCACGCTGTGCTCCAGAAACTGCCGCTGCAGCTCCACATAGCTCCGACGGTCGGTAGCCACGATGAGCAGTCCGCTGGTGGCCATGTCGAGGCGGTGCACAGCCATAGCCTCCGGATAACGGCGGCGCAATATCGAGACCACCGACTCCCGCCGGCTCCGGCCCTGCACGCTGAGCATGCCGGCCGGCTTGTCGACGACTACGAAGCCCTGACCTTCGGCCACAATCCTGAAGGAGTCCTCGGACGACTCCTCCAGTGGATTCGGCTCAACGTCAAGTCCCTTAAGCATGAACGACAGAATAGGCTTGCACTTACTGCTGCAAGCGGGATAGAAGTGTAGATGGCGGCGCACCTCGGCCACCGGACTGGCTCCCCACCAGAACATAGCCATGCGCACCGGCCGCAAATGATGAAGAAAGGCATACTGCAGCAGCTTGGGCTCACAGCACTCGCCACTGCCCGAGGGAGGCAACAGCCGTTCGGCGGGCAGCACCGACGAGGCATAATACTGACGGAACACTTGCAGCAGGTCGTACTGCTCGCCCCGGGCGTTCATCACTATGAAATGAGAGAAGAGCCAGCGCTGCAGACGTTCACTGCGCGCATGCCGCTCCTGGCGAAGCGCCTTGACGGTAGCCTCCAGCGACTGCACCTGCCGAAGGGCAGCCTCGACACGGGAGGCACACTGGCGGCGGGCACGCACCACCTCGGCTTTGAGGAATTGACTCTCGGCTACCATCCTCTGCTGCTCCTCAACGGAGAGCACTCCCTTCCGACGGCGCTCGTCACGGTGGCGCTTCGCCTCATCGCGAGCACTCACCTTCTCCTTTATCACCTCCTCAGCCTCGGCCTCCAGCTTTGCCAATTGCGTGCGGGCTGCCTTCAGTTCGGACGACTCTTCGAGCGCAACAATCTGCCGGCTGAGTTGTTCTATCTGCCGCTCATGGGCGAGAAAATAACCGTCCGGCTGCAGATAGCAGAACACCGGAGGCACAAAGACGCCGTCGTCCAAGCCCTCCACCTGACCGCTATAAGCCGCCAGATAGCCCAAGTGGCCCTGCTCATCGGTGACAACGAGCACACCAAACATCTTGCCAGCCTCAGCAGTATTCACTTCGGCCTCGGCCAGATAAGCCTGCAGCTCATGCGCGGCTGCAAGCGACAGCGCATCGGGCTGATAACAGAAAGGGTTATTCAGTTTTCCGGGCAGAGGGCCGGAAAAGTTCAAGGGATGAAAGATGCGTGAATATCCTGACACTTTGCATTAGATTGGTCCCCGAGGAGAAGCAACCGAAACGCAGACCCCGCAGAGCGGACGGCTCTCGGGCCTCATCCTCCAAATAAGACAAAGACAATGCCGGGACTCCGGACCAGATATGAGCACACCGGACATAGGAAGGGCCGTGATGCCCCTCCCTATAATCATGCAGGGCGAAGGGCATCACGGCCGTAAGAACAGTTAGAGCGGACGAATCCAGATGTTGCGATAGCTGATGGGCTTGCTCTTGTCGCCATGAGCCTGCAGCAGGATGGGACCATCGCCATGCTGCACGCAGCGGGGCAGGCCAATATATTCCGTAGTACCCAATATCTCGACATTGTTCTGTACGAGCACGCCATTGAGCAGCACGGTGATGCGCGGGCGATACATATAGCTGCCGTCAGCCTTGAAGACAGGAGCCGTGTAGATGATGTCGTAGGCATTCCACTCACCGGGCTTGCGGTCGGGGTTCACAAGAGGCGGGTACTGTTTATAAATGGAGCCCACCATACCGTCGACGTAGGTCTCATTCTCATAGTTGTCGAGCACCTGCAGCTCGTATTTGCCCTGCATGTATACACCACTGTTGCCACGAGCCTGACTGGTGCCCTCGATGTCCTTGGGCACACACCATTCAATATGGAGCTGATAGCTGCCAAACTTCTGCTTGGTCTGGATGTCACCGGTCGATTTCTCTACCGTCATCACACCATCATGAACACGCCATCCGGCAGCGCCACCCTTGGTGTTCTCCCATTTCGAGAGGTCCTTGCCGTCGAAGAGCACAATGGCATCGCTCGGCGCGCTCTGCGTAGCGCGGTTGCCCGGCACCACATGCTTTGGCTGAGGAGTCCAATACTCGGTCATTTCGGGCCGCATCGGCATCTGTTCGGGATATTTCTTTTCCTGGGCATTAGCCGTAACTGAGCCAGCTGCGAGAGCCAGCAATAACAACGTGAAGTTTTTCATTTTTGTTGATGGTTTAATGTTCGATTGTTACTGCAAAGGTAGTGCAAACGAAGGGAACGGCCAAAGAAAATGCTTGTTTTTTCTTGGCCATTCCCCTCGTTTACACACTTTACGCTGCCCGCGTCAAGGCAGGCGGCACTCGGGAGTGACGACGAAAAAGACGTCTTTTTCTTGGTCATTCCCCTCGTTTGCACTACCTTTGTAAGCATGAACCAACCATCCACCATTGAGGAGCTGCAGAGGCAGAAGCTGCTCTTGCAACTTGAATATACCTCCGAGAAGGACGCTTTCCGCAAGCAGACCCAGACTATGGGGCTGGAGCGCAAGGTGAAACGTGGCGATGCCTGGTACCCATTGAAGATAGGCAAGAGCTACTACAACTCACTCAACCAGCTTGTAGTAGAGGTGACACGCACCGGTGACACCGACATTGAGCACAACTTCGAATACGGCAAGCCCGTGGTCTTCTTCCACCTCACCGACACCCTACCCCACCCGAAAGCCGGCCACCCGAAGGCACTGGCCATCCACTACTTCAATTTCACGGGCACCGTCTCCTATGTGGAGGCCGACAGAATGGTTGTCGTAGTGCCCGACAACAGCCATGTGCTCGAGCTACAGACCAGCGAGCAGGTAGGTGTACAGCTCTTCTTCGACGAGACCAGCTACCGGCTGATGTTCGAAGCCCTCGACCGGGTGATTAAAGCACGCGGCAACCGGTTGGCTTACCTGCGCGACCTCTTCTACTCTCATCAGCCCGCTGCCCGCTTCTCATTTGCACCGATGACATTCCCATGGCTCAACCCCACTCAGGAAAAGGCGGTCAACGAGGTGCTGTGGGCCAAGGATGTGATGGTGGTGCACGGACCTCCGGGCACAGGAAAGACAACAACCCTCGTGGAGGCCATCTACGAGACCCTCAACCGAGAATCGCAGGTTCTGGTGTGCGCGCAGAGCAACATGGCTGTCGACTGGATATCAGAGCGGCTGGTCGACCGGGGAGTCAACGTGCTGCGTATAGGTAACCCGACGAGAGTGAACGACAAGATGCTCTCGTTCACCTATGAGCGGCGCTTCGAAGCCCACTCCGACTATCCGCAGCTGTGGGCTATCCGCAGGGCTATCCGCGAGCTCCGGCAGAACCACAAGCACGGACGTGAGAACTGGCACCAGAAGATGGAACGACTCAAGAGCCGGGCCGTAGAACTCGAGCTGCGCATTCGCTCGGAGCTCTTCGGCGAGGCGCGCGTCATCGCCTCCACACTCACGGGCTCGGCCAACCGACTACTGGAGGGACAGAAGTTCGGCACGCTCTTCATCGACGAGGCTGCCCAGGCCCTGGAAGCAGCCTGCTGGATTCCCATACGCCGTGTCACGAGGGTTATTCTGGCCGGCGACCACTGTCAGCTGCCGCCTACGGTGAAGAGCATCGCCGCCTTGAAGGGCGGACTGGGAAAGACGCTCATGGAACGCATCGTGGAGAACAAGCCCGAGGTAGTGACGCTGCTCAAGGTGCAGTACCGCATGAACGAGCAAATCATGCGATTCTCAAGCAACTGGTTCTATCATGGCGAGGTGGTGAGCGCACCGCAGATACGTGCACGAGGCATCCTCGACTACGATGTTCCCATTCAGTGGATAGACACGAGCGGGCAAGACCTCGGGCCCGACGAAGAAACCTTTCGCGAGCAGTTCGTCGGCGAGAGCTTCGGCCGCGTCAACAAAGGGGAGGCCCGGCTAACCCTTGACACGCTGCGTGCCTACTTCACGAAGATTGGCAAGCAGCGCATCCTGGACGAGCAGATCGACGTCGGTGTTATCTCGCCCTACCGTGCCCAGGTGCAATACCTCAGACAGCAGCTGCGCCGCGAGGAGTTCTTCAAACCCTTCCGACGGCTCATCTCCGTCAACACGGTCGACGGCTTCCAAGGACAGGAACGCGACATCATCGTCATCTCCCTGGTGCGCTCCAACGACGAGGGACAGATAGGATTCCTGCGCGACCTGAGACGCATGAACGTGGCCATAACACGCGCCCGCATGAAGCTCATCATTCTCGGTGATGCCTCTACGATGACTCGTCACCCCTTCTACAAGAAACTCTACGACTACATCCAGCAACTGCAACACAACGATTAATCCATTATAACCACTATGTTACAACGTGACTATTTTATCCGGCTTATCCAGGAATTCATGGCTGCCATCGGACGCTTCCTGCAGAAAGACATTGACCAGCGCACCGACGAGGACCTGATAGACATCTACCGGCAATACGTGGGCGACTTTAGGACGCTGCGCAATCTCACCGTCGAAGAAGCTATCGATTATTCCCGCAATGAATGGACTCCCGACCAGCAACTGCGCAAGCTCGAGATGCTTGCCGAGCTATGGTACGCCGAGAGCACTTTCAAACTGCATCCTCTTAAAGACATGCTCCTGGAAAAGGCTTTCCACCTGCTCGACTATGTGGATGCCCACAGCACCGACCTCTCACTCATGAGAAGAAAGCATATCAAGGAGATGAAAGAACAGCTTGACAACAACTTATCAAAGAAACTCTCAGAATAAGCAATAACCAAACAACAAAGACAATGAAACGACTAACTTTACTCCTGACGCTGCTGGCTCTCACAGCCGTAGGCAGCATGGCACAGAAGAAACAGACCAGTGGCAACCCCATCTTTCCCGGTTGGTATGCCGACCCCGAAGCCACCATCTATGGCAAGGAGTACTGGGTCTTTCCCACCTATTCTTATCCCTACGACGAGCAGACCTTCATGGATGCCTTCTCATCGCCCGACCTCATCCACTGGACCAAGCACCCTCGCGTGCTCGACAAGGCCAACGTGAGCTGGGCCAAGCGCGCCATGTGGGCACCCTCGGTGATAAAGGCTAACGGAAAGTACTACATCTTCTTTGGCGCCAACGATGTCCATCAGGGCGAGGTGGGCGGCATTGGAGTGGCCGTGAGCAACCGACCGGAAGGCCCTTACAAGGATGCCATCGGCAAACCGCTCATCGGTGACATCGTCAATGGCGCACAGCCTATCGACCAAAACATATTCCGCGACGACGACGGCAAATACTATATGTACTACGGCGGATGGGGGCACTGCAATGTGGTAAGGCTCTCAGATGACCTGCTCAGCCTCGTACCCTTCGACGACGGAAGCTACTATAAGGAAATCACTCCCGAACACTATGTGGAAGGCCCCTACATGATGAAGCACCGGGGCAAATACTACCTTATGTGGTCGGAAGGTGGCTGGACCGGACCCGACTACAGCGTGGCCTACGCCATCAGCGACAGTCCTACAGGCCCCTTCCGCCGTATCGGTAAGATTCTGCAACAGGATGCCCGCGTGGCCACAGGTGCCGGCCATCACTCTGTGCTGCGCGTGGGCAAGAAATATTATATCGTCTACCACCGTCACCCACTCGGCGATAAGAACGGCAACCACCGCGTGGTGTGCATCGACCGCATGTACTTCGACTCCAAGGGCTACATCAAGCCGGTGAAGATTACCTTCGAGGGCGTTGCATCCAACAAGCTGAGATAACCTGAGCACAATCCATCGAAAGAGGCAGGTTCCTGCGGGAGCCTGCCTCTTTTGATGGATTCAATAAAGAGATGCCTACCGGTTGATAGCCGGGTCGGCCACCTGCGTAATGGCCGTACCGATGCAGGCATCGGGCATCTGAATGTGGAGCATAGCGCACACCGTGGGCGCAATGTCTACGATGCGTGTCAGGGCTGAGGTCTCACCATGATTGACGTGCCAGCCAAAGAAGATGAGAGGGATGTGGGCATCGTAGGGGTTCCACTGTCCGTGCGTGGTGCCCCGGAAGTCCTTACCGAACTTGCTCTCATAGTAGTTGGCACGCAGCACCACGTAGAGGTCGCCGCTACGTCCGCGATAGTAACCATTGGTCACCTTCTCACGCAGCACCTGAGGCAACGTCTCCGAAGACACCTTCTCGGGGTCGAGGGCAAAGAGGAACTGCGGGTCCTCACGCAGGAACTTCACAGCCTCGGCCTTGACGTCCTCCAACTTCAGACCGGCCTCACGCACCGTCTTGTGGTTGAGGAAGATGAAGGTGGCATAGGTGCGCTCCACCAACTTGTCGACTCCGAACTTCGTCTTCAGATAAGCATTGAGGTCGCTGATGGTCTTGCCACCATCCCAGCCCTCCACGCGGATGTTATGCTCGTTGAGCTGGTTGGGATTGTGGATGGCTCCATGGTCGGCCGTAAGGAAGAGCAGATAGTTGCCCTTGCCCACTTTGGCGTCCAGATAGTTGAGGAACGAGGTCAAGTCCTTGTCAAGCTGCATGTAGACAGCCTTGTTCTCGGCTCCGCGGGTGCTGTAGGCGTGACCGATGGCATCGGTGGGCGAGATGCTCACGCAAATCATGTCGGTCTGGCCGCGTTGTCCCAGCTGTTCACCGTCGATAGCAGCCTTCGCCATATCAAAAGTCCAGGTGACACCCTTCGGAGTCATGATGAGGTTGAGTCCGGGTTCCGTGTGAGTCTTGTTGAAATCGTTCACCCACTGAGGGAGTGCATTCATATAATAGGTGCTCGAGATGAAGTGTCCGGCCTTCTTGTCATACCAGTAAGCGGCATTGGCAGCGTGACCTGCCGGCAGAATGGCAGCACGGTCCTTGATAGATACGCCGACCACCTTCGAGCGATAGTCAGTAGCCACGCGGAGCATGTCGCCTATCGTGGTGCCATACATGTAATGAGGCGACATCTGTCCTGCCGGATTCTCACTGCCCACAGCCTTCACCGAGGTATCGTCGCAGCAGTACACCCAACGGTCGCCGTCGCGGAAGTTATTTCCCGCAATGCCGGTCACAGCAGGCACCGAGCCCGTGTAGATGCTGTGATGACCGATAGCGGTAACCGACGGAACATAGTTGATTTGCGTATTCTGACAGTCAAAGCCTTCCTTGACAAGGCGCTTCAGACCTCCTTCTCCGAACTGATCATAATAATAGTAAAGGTAGTCCCAGCGCATCTGGTCGACAGCCAGGCCTACAACGAGTTTGGGCCGCTGCACCTGAGCAGAGGCCGTCATTGCGACAGCAAACAGCAGGCAAATGGTAAGCAATTTCTTCATGTCGATTGTTGTATTAATTAAGAAAAGGCAAAGATAACAAAAAGGAGCGTAACGGCAAAAGGAAACCTGACAAATTTACGCTATAGCTTCTTCCTCAGCTCAATTCTCCCTACCCCCTCCGCAATCTCTTGTCTACGGTGGCAGCATTTGCGCCCTACCGCCTTTGTCATCTGTCACAGCAGGCTAATTGTTTCATTTCCTAAATGCGCTTTAATTATCAATAAAATCCACACGATTCGGGAGGAAAAGTTGGCAGTGTCACAAGTTTGTAGTAATTTCGTCATGGTTTTAAATCTGTAAAACAAATGAGCTTAACGTCAAACCATTACTGTGTCATCTTAGCAGGAGGCAGGGGCAGGCGTCTCTGGCCTTGTAGCCGAGAGGAAAAGCCTAAGCAGTTTATCGACTTCTTCGGAACAGGACGAACGCAGTTGCAGCAAACCTACGACCGCCTTGCACGCATCCTCCCAAAGGAGAATATCTACATCAATACCTTGGCGTCCTACTACAATATGGTCAGGGAGCAACTGCCCGAGGTACCCCCGGAACGCATTTTGGCAGAACCGGTGAACCGCAACACGGCACCCAGTGTGGCGTGGGCCTGCCACCGCATACACCGAATCAATCCCGACGCTTGTCTGCTGGCCTCTCCATCCGACCAGGCCGTGCTCAATGAAGAAGAATTCCAAAGGAATGTCGCTGAAGGTTTTGCCTTTGTAGAAGCCAACAACTGCCTGCTCACCATGGGTGTAAAACCTACGCGGCCCGAGCCTGGATACGGCTATATTCAAATAGGAGCCACTGCCGCGTACGACGTATTCAAAGTGAAATCGTTCACCGAGAAACCCGACCGCGACTTTGCCCGCATGTTTGTACAAAGCGGCGAGTTCTATTGGAACACAGGCATCTTCCTGGCCAACGTCGGCTACCTGTGGCGTTGCTTCAGCAATCTGCTGCCCTTGGTATTGCGCAATCTCGACAGAATCAATCCGCACTGGGGCATCGAAGAAGAGAACAGCTACATTGCTGAGCACTTCCCTTCCTACCCCAACCTGTCGATGGACTACGGCATCCTGGAGAAAGGCGAGAATGTGTATATGCTGAAGTGTAATTTCGGATGGGCTGATATTGGTACGTGGCACGCCATCTACGAGGCTAAGAAACGGGGAGACGACGACAACGTGGTCATCGACAGCGACGTGATGCTCGACTCCACCAAAAACTGCATCATCAAGATGCCTAAGGGCAAACTGGCCGTCATCAACGGTCTCGACGGCTACATCGTGGCCGAGGAAGGCAATGTACTGCTCATCTGCAAGAAGGAAGACTCTTCGGGATTAGTGAGAAAGTTTGTCACTGAAGTACAGATGAAAAAAGGAGTAGACTACGTCTGAATCACTATATTGATTTTTAACTCTATGGCCTTCGGAGGTGCCGTGCCGCAGTGATGCAGTGCTGCACCTCTTTTTTTTGCATAGCCTCACTATCCCTGCCGGCGCCCCATCTTCTTGGCACACGACGGGCAGATTCCTTTGACTACATAGTTGATACCTGTCACCACATAACCTTCGGGCATCACAACCGAAGGTATCGGATTGTCATACAGACAGAAGGTGTGGTGACAGCGCTCACAAAAGAAATGCACATGCTGATCGTCGTCCTCCCTGCCGCCCGAGCCCGTACAAAGCTCATAGCGCACGCTTCCATCACCATCCTCGACATCATGGACCAAGTGGCACTTACGGAAGAGCGAGAGTGCACGCGACAGCCCCGACTTATCGATGCTCTGAATGCGGTGTTCGAGTTCGCTGAGCGTCAGCGAGCTGTCGGCAGCACTGAGCGCCCTCAACAGAATGATACGGTTGGCCGTAGGCCGGATACCGTGACTTCTGAGCATTAATGTCCAATCTTCTTCACTCATGACCGGGTAGTTATGTGCTTGCAAAGTTATCAAATTTTAGTCTAACCCGCAACCGCCTATCGTCGATTGTTCGCAAAAGGGTATAAAAAAAGGGGCTCCGCTGAGTCCCAACCTTTGTTAACCTTAAATCTAATACTATGAAAAACACGATGCAAAGGTACACCTATCCTGCAATATTTCCAAATGTTTGCGCTAACAGTTGCGCTATTACCGCGATTTGTTGACTCATATCAAGCACCGTTACCCCGTCAAGCCACCACACCAGCCTCCAAGCGTACCACCACAAAGCCCATCCATATAAAAAAAATAAAGGGCGAAAAGCTTTGCCGTATCAAAAAGATTGTCTAACTTTGCACCCAGTAAGAAAACAGGAAACAGAGACAGTAG
>ONMG01000220.1 GCA_900318855.1 uncultured Prevotella sp. | reverse complement strand
TGAGAATGTCACGTCGATGCAGCGCGCAGCTGGAGCCAAACCTTATCTTGAGCCTGATGCCGCTGCCTTTGCTGCGGACCCCGTTATCAGTAGCATGACCAAGGAGCAGCTCCAGAAGAGCATCGCCCGCACTACCGAGATGATGAAGGAGGCAGCCCGGCAGCTCGACTTCATTCAGGCCGCACAATATCGCGACGAAATCATCAGGCTCCAGACCCAGCTCGATGCAAAGTGAAGCTGCTGCCGGTAGCCGAAGCCGCATTGCAGGAGGCCCCAATGAGGGTCTGCTGAGGCTGAACAGCGTTTCTGCCACCTGCTCCTGAGGGGCGTGGACGATGCCCGATTTATGTTAAATAGTGTGGATTCCACCTGTGAACACGCAATAATTATTATCTTTGCATAACTTATATCAAACACACTGATGATGAAACATATCCTTTTAGCACTGATGCTCCTGATGCCCGCCTTCGCGATGGCACAGAGCAATCTCACCCCCGAGCAACAACTCGAAAAGGCTAAGCAGGAGGCCGAGCAGGCCCGCCAGCAGCTGGAAGCTGCCAAGAAAGCTGCCAAGGCTGCCAAACAGAAGGCCAAGGAAGATGCCAAGCTGAAGGCTGCGCAGAATGCGGAGATTCAGAAACAGATTGAGCAGGCCAAAGCCGAGGCTGAGCGCTATAAGGCTGAGACTGAGAAGGTGAAAGCTGAAGCCGCGCAGGAAGCCGGCACGCTGACCACGCAGAACGGTGATTGGACGGTGCCCCAGGTGCCCGACTCCAAGGAGGCTCAGGCCGAGGCTACTGCAAAGAAGCAAGAGGAAAGCAAGGATGACAAGAATGCGCCCCGATACCTGAAGGGAGCTGTTCCACAGGATGCCGAAGGCGATGTGGTGTTCACCCTTGATTTGAACGTGTCTGGCAAGGCGGCTCAGGACATCTATCAGACCACACTGAAGTGGATGACTCGCCTGGTGCAAGGCGAAGAGCAAATCAACAGCCGTGTGGCATTGGTGAATCCCAAGGAGCATGTCATTGCAACCACGGTGAAGGAGTGGCTGACTTTCCGCCGCAACTTCATTTCTACCGACCGCACCCAGTTCAACTATACGCTGATAGCCAACTGCACGGATAATCATCTCAATCTGCAGATGACCCGCATCAGCTACCTCTACGAGCAGGGGCGTCCCTCAGAGCTCAGAGTGAGTGCCGAGGACTGGATTAGTGACAAGAAGGCAATTAATAAGAAAGGTACGAAACTGCTCAACGGCAGCGGCAAGTTCCGCCGCTTCACCATCGACCGCAAGGATGAGCTCTTCAACCAGATATCCGCCTTACTCAAGTAAGGTCGCCAGGGCATTTGCCGGATGCGCGCTCTGTTCAGACCGATGCACGGTCAGGCTGATTAACCGTTAAGACATAACAACTTATTCCATTTTGATGAACAGTCAGTTAGAAGATAAGCCACAGCAGGAATCACAGTACGCCGTGCGCCCTCATCACCGCATGGAAATACCAGAGCGAGACCGGTACTTCAAGACCCGGAACATCCTCAACTTGCTTTTCGTGCTGGGAGCCATTGCCGGGCTGCTGGTCTACTTTTATGCTAACCACAATGCGGGAATCATCATCATTCTCGTATCGATGGTTTTCAAGGTCATTGAGTGTTGTCTTCGCTTATTCCGTAGATGAAGAGAACTTTAACGCTATTCTTTCTGTACCTCTGCACCATGAGTGCAGGGGCTCAGGTTAATGTGGGCTTAGGTCAGGGTGAGCAGGTGGATGTCGACGGCAACATCACGCAAGTCGGACAGCGCAATCGTAACGGACAGGGTGCCGACTCTTTGGGCACCCACAAGGAGATACCGCGAGGCATCAAGGTGTGGACAGTGGATGAGCGATTTGGTGACCGCACGCCAGCCGTACTCGATACGATGCCCCACCTTTATCCGAACACCATATTTACGACTGGTATCCATGGCGACTACAATACGACGGGCAACCTGGGGGCTCCGCGACAGAACCGTCTCTTCTTCGACCGTCCTGAAGCCGACGAACAGTTTGTCTTCACCGTGCCCTACGATTATTTTATCGTAAGGCCCGGTCAGTTTCATTTCACCAATACGCTATCGCCATTCACCAACCTCAGTTATAACAATGCGGGCAACCGTACGAATGGTGAGGACCATTTCACGGCTAAGTTCGGAGTCAACTCCGGCAAGCGTATAGGCGTAGGGTTTAAGTTCGACTATCTCTATGGGCGTGGCTACTATGCCAATCAGGCTTCAGCGCATTTCAACTACACCATGTATGGCAGCTATCTTGGTGATCACTATCAGGCCCACCTGCTCTTCTCAACCAATCATCAGAAACTGGAGGAGAATGGAGGCATCAGCAGCGACCGCTATATCACGAATCCTGAGAGTTTCGACGACAACTATGCTGCCAACGAGATTCCTACGGTGCTGGAGCGCAACTGGAACCGTAATGACAATCAGCACATTTTCTTCACACAGCGTTACAGCTTAGGCTTCAACCGTAAGGTGCGAATGACGGAGGACGAAATAAAAGCCCGCAAGTTTGCCATCGCCTCCAAGCACGAGAACGAAGAGGCTAAACGGCGCAAGCAGACTGAGAATGATGACGAGGACTATGATGACACACGGGAC
>ONMG01000039.1 GCA_900318855.1 uncultured Prevotella sp. | reverse complement strand
TGACTTCAAGCTCTATACTCCCTGGAAGTTTGGTGTCAGCTTAGGACACACCGTGGGTGATTTCCTGGCTTTGGGTGCCACCTACGAATATTCGGACATGTCGTCTATGGACACGCGCATCAATGACGGTGACTACTATTATGATGACTGGTACGGCAATTACGAGAGCAGTTCAAGTGACGACGCCATGAATCATCATACTGAGAAGACCCTTAAAGGGGTGTCGACGGTGAAACTTGGTATGGAGTTTAAACCCATGAAGGATCTGGCCCTTCGCTTTGGCTATAACTATATCTCACCGGCCTTTGATAAATATGGAGCTAAGGATGGAACAGTCTGGTCGCCCGGTTCCTATTATGCATCTTCGACCGACTATGTGAACTGGAAGGATACCAACCGATTCACAGTGGGTATTGGGTACAATGTGGGTAAGTTCAATCTCGATTTGGCTTATCAGTTAAGTACTACGAATGGTGATTTCCACCCCTTTATGAACTATTACGATGACAAGAATAAGGATGATGACAATATTGCTAACGCAGTGAAAGTGAGCAATAAGCGCAATCAAGTGCTCTTCACCTTGGGTTATCGGTTCTAAGAGGAGACGTTAGAAGGCTTTGTCTACCTTACATTAGCCTCTTCCTCCGTGCGAGGAAGGGGGCTAAGTGTTAATATTCCGTAATAGCTGGAATAAAGATGGCGGCAGTGAATGTTGACCGGGTTGAAAATTGTAACTTTGCACCGCCAATACGAGTTGTTGGCATGAATTCAAACCTTATATTAATTAGTTAAAGTCAAAATGGCTACAAGAATCAGATTACAGCGCGGCGGTCGTAAGGGCTATGCTTTCTATAGCATTGTCATCGCCGACGTGAGAGCACCACGTGATGGTAAATTTACTGAGAAGATTGGTACTTACAATCCCAACACCAATCCTGCAACCGTAGATTTGAATTTCGAGCGTGCCCTTCATTGGGTAGAGGTAGGCGCTCAGCCCACCGACACAGTACGCAACATCCTTAAGCGCGAGGGTGTGTATCTTATGAAGCATCTCCGTGGAGGTGTGAAGAAAGGTGCATTCGATGAAGCTGCTGCTCAGCAGAAGTTTGATGCCTGGAAGGAAGGCAAGGAGAAGGGCCTGCAGGCTGTTCGCGAAAGCGATGTGAAGGCTCGCAAAGAGGCCGCTGCTAAGGAGCTCGATGCCGAGAAGAAGGTCAACGAGACCATAGCTAAGAAGGTGGCCGAGAAGAAGGCTGCTGAGGCTAAAGCAAAGGCTGAGGCAGAGGCTGCAAAGGCTGCTGAAGCTGCACAGGAAGCACCTGCTGACGGTGAGGCTGCCGAGGCTCCCCAGGAGGCTTAATCCTATCTTAAAGGAAATAATGGCTGACGGCCGCATTCTCTTTTAGGGAGTGCGGCCTTTCTCGTCTGCGGCCTGTCTGTGCGTCACAAATCGCTCAGGTCCAAAAGTCGTCATTGCCCGTGTCGGTCATCTGTCCCCCACATTTTGGACAGGTATGCATATCCCATCGCTTTATGCGTGCGCTGCCGCAGAGCAGACAGAGGCGTCCGGTCTCACTATTGTATGAGGGTGCCACATCACCTATGACACCGCCTACCACTAAGTTCTGTATGGTGTGACAGTCCGGACAGCTCACTGCTACAATGTGCTGGCCAAAGAGTCCGCGCCCCTCGTAGATTTCGGCCTCATAGCCACATGATGAACATTTATAAACTTTCTTGATGGCCATTGTAAAGTTGCTCATATTGCCGTGCCACTTTAAGGTAGTCGTGGTGGCGGCTGACATACTCAATGCTCTGCATCTTTAGTTCCGGCAGTTGCCCGATATTGGAGATGAGAGCCTCTAAAGCTTCTACCACACTCTCGTAGTTGGGCTCTACATTGATGATGGGCCTCAACTCCTTCTCTCCCAATATTTCATAGTTCTCGGGTTCGCCTCCACCCACACACACGATGCCGCGGCTCATGGCCTCGAGTGCGTTCATGGCAGGAGTATAGCTGTAAAGCTGGTCGAGTATCACGTCGGCTTGGTTCATCATCTGCGTGTATTTCTCGAAGGGCACACCATCGGCCACGCAGAGCTTCACCTGTTGGGGGTGTCTCGCTTGAATAGTGCGAGCCGCCTTGAGCATGATGTCGGTGCCCTTGTATGCGCTTCGGTGTTTGCTGATGCCAATGAATATTTCCAGTGTTTGCTTTTGTCCATCGCTCTTGGGCCGTTCCAACTTCTTCGGCTTTATGGGGAAGGGAATAAACACCGTCTTTTTGGGGAATAGCGGCTTGTAGCACTTCCAATACTCATAAAGTCCGGCAACAATGGCATCGCAGTCTGAGGCGATGACTTGGTTGAGCCGTGCTTTGGGTGTATTGATCCAGTCGGCCTTTTCCTTTATGGCGTCGGCATCGGTTCGGAGCCTGTTGCCAATGGTGAAGTCGCTGTATCTCAGTGGCTTCCTTGTGATGTTCTCGTGGACCCAATAATAGTCCATGCCAAAGGCGCCCATCACTATCTTCCCGTTGTTTCGTCGCAGATATCGATAGATGGGGAGGATTCTCTCAGCCTTCAATTCCAGGAACATGGGGTTGATGAGCTGCACCACATCGAAGCCTCGCATGCGGGGCAGTGCGGCAGCCAGTCTTAGGGCGAAGCTCAGGGAGCCTGCGAATCCTGGGGAGCGTTGGAGGTCGATGTCGCGCGGATAGTCCTTCCAAAAGTCGCCGTTGCTGGCCACCACTACCTTGTGACCGAGTGCTCTCAGACCTTCGGCCAGGGTGTTGTGCACATTACTATATTCGCCTATCAGCAGAATCTTCATTTTATAGTCTTTATGCCCGCCACAAGCAAGCGCCGTCCCCAGGACGAGGCGATAAGCGAGCGGAACAGTGTGTATTTGAGCGTGTAATGACGATTGGGTAGGGGATAGCATCCTCTTTCACTTAGCAGATGGATGGTTGCCTCCAACCGCTGCCGACTGCGTGTGCCTACAAGTATTTGGTACAGATAGTCCATTGTCAGTTGGGCCACACGGCGTTGCAGTGCCATTCTACTGCTTGTGGGCAACTGGAAGGCTATGTTTCGGAGGTGAGTGATTACTCGAAGGGTGTCCTCGAATCGCTTGGCAACAACCTTGGCGTCAGTGCTATGGGTAATCGAAGCGGCATGCTGCCGATAGAAGTAGGCTGCTACGTGGCTGTCAACGATTCGCTCGCATCGAAGCAAAAGCTGTGGGGTGAAGTCTTCATCCTCGTGATAGATGCCGGGTGTGAACCTCAGGTCGCCCAATGTCTGTCGGCGGAAGATGCAGCCCCATACTGCTGATCTCACATTGTGCTCGGCCATATACTGGATTCCACTCATCGGGCGTGAAGCCGTTACTGATACAGAATGGTGACTGCCAGCTGAGGCGTGGAAAAGCACCATGTCGAGGCGGTCCCGGCGGACGAGGTCCAGGCAATGCTCATAGGGAACCGTCAAGAGATAATCGTCGCCGTCGACAAATTGGATATATTCGCCCTGAGCCCTTTCAATGCCAATATTCCTTGCCACGGAGAGTCCTTGATTGTCCTGCCGAATGAAGATGAGCTCCCCTTTTTGGGGCAGCTGGTTGATGGGAGGGGTATCCGAACCGTCGTCGACAAGAATAATTTCTCTCTCGTCCTTGGTGAGCGACAGGGCCAGGATACTGTTGAGGCATTCCTCCAGAAGAGCCACCGGAAGGTTGTAGGTGGTTACAATGAAGCTAACAAGTGGTTGTGACATACGTAGGTGTGCAGCTTACAGAGCATCTGTAGCCCCAGCAAGTGGAGCATCATCAGTTTGAAAGTCTTGTAGTAGGGCAGGATTGGGAAGCAGCTGTTCACTTTGCCCGTGATATGGAAGATGTCCAGCTGGATGTTGAGCACGTGGGCATAGTAGCTGGCAGCCTCAGCCGACCGTTCCTTGCCCCTCAGCAGCCGGCCATCCCTGAGCACACTGATGTGGGCCTCGAGGAGGTCGGTGAGCTCGCGAGCCGAGGCCGTGGCCGTGATGCCCCGGTCGTTGAAGCAATAGTAATAGCAGCCTACTGACGAAAGGGCAAGCTTCTTGCACCGGCTGAGCAGCTGAGGCATCAGGATAACATCCTCGAAGGCCTTGCCATAGGCATAGCCCACCCCCTGGAAGAGCTCCCGGCGGTAGACTTTGTTCCATGCATAGCAGTGGGTGTAGGCCTTGCTGTGCAGCCAGTAGTCGGTCATCGAGGTGAGCGTGTTGTCAGCAAACGTGAGCATGTGGGCATCGCTGGCACCATAGTGCACATAAACGGGAAACTCCACGAAGCCAATGTCGCCGTCGCTGTCCAGCAAGCTAATGGCATGGGCATAGGGGGCTCCGGAAATATAGTCGTCAGAGTCGACAAAGCTGACATACTGCCCACTCGTCAGGGCCAAGCCCCGGTTGCGTGCGTCCGACAATCCCCCGTTCTCCTTGTGCACTGCTGTCACCTGGGGGTAGCGCATGGCTAATTCGTCGCACAGCGAGGGCGAGCAGTCGGTGGAACCGTCGTCGACGAGCAGCAGCTCGGCATCAGCGGGCAACTGTGCGACTACACTCTCCACGCACCGCCGGAGTGTGGAGGGTGTATTGTAGACGGGTATGATAACAGACAGTTTCACCTTCATTGCAAAGATAGTACAATCGAAGAGATTAACAAAGAAAAGCTCCTGCTTTTTTGTCCCCTGTCTGCCGAGCGCTCTATCTTTTGGGTTGCAGTGTGATGCTTTTGGCATAATTTTTGTACGATATTGGGTACAATCATCTATTTATCAGCATATAGACTTTATGGAGAGAATTCACGATTTAAGTTTTGGAGGCGAGCGTCCGCTCTTCGGAGCCCACGACGTGCTCCTGGAAAATATTACTGTCACCGACGGTGAGTCGGCCATTAAATGCTGCCGGAATCTGGAATGCCGTGACAGTAAGTTCTATGGCAAGTACCCCTGGTGGCACGTCGACCATAGCCTCATCACGGGGTGCTATTTCGCGCCGGAGAGCCGTTCTGCCATCTGGTACAGCAACGACATGGTGATGAAGGACTGCGTCATCGACGGTCCGAAGTTCTTCCGCGAGATGCGCGACCTGGAGCTTGAGAACGTCACCATTAACGATGCCGACGAGACCTTCTGGCGTGTGGAGAACCTCAGGCTAAAGAATGTCACCCTGCACCAGGGCACCTATCCCGTCATGTTTTGTAATCATGTGAGGGTGGACGGACTCGTGTCCGACGCCAAGTATGTGTTCCAGTATTGCAAGGATGTCGAGGTGCACAACGCCAAGATAACCACGAAGGACAGTTTCTGGGAGTGCGACAACGTGACCGTCTACGATTCCGACCTTGACGGCGAGTACCTGGGGTGGCACAGCCGCAACATACGCCTGGTGCGCTGCCATATCAGTGGGGAGCAGCCCCTGTGCTATATGGACAACGTGGTGCTGGAGGACTGCACCTTCGATGCTGCCTGCGACCGTGCCTTCGAGGATTGTACCCATATCGACGCCTCAATTCGGGGCACCATCACCAACGTGAAGAATCCTGTGTCGGGCCACATCGTAGCCGACCATATAGGAAGCGTCACCTACACTGAATTTGCCAAGGGCAGAGCCTGTGTGATAGAGGACAGGAAGAAGCAGAATGGACAAGCGTAAGACGATGAAATACGATTTCGACAAGGTGGTCGGCCGCCGCAACACCAACAGCTATAAATGGGATTCGATGCAGGGCGATGACATCATTCCCATGTGGGTGGCCGACATGGACTTTCCCGTGGCACCACCGATTCAGGAAGCATTGCGAAGGAGGGTGGAGCACCCCGTCTACGGTTATTCGCTGGTGCCCGACAGCTATTACGAGTCGGTGATGAGATGGTTCAGCGAGCGCCACGACTGGAAGATAGAGAAGGATTGGATACTCTACACCTCGGGTGTGGTGCCGGCGGTAAGCTGTGCCATCAAGGCCTTCACCCTGCCTGGTGAGCAGGTGCTCCTGCAGACTCCTGCCTACAATTGCTTCTTCTCGTCCATCCGTAATCAGGGATGCACGATTGTCGAGAACGAACTCGTGAGAGAAGGCGACACCTATCGTATAGATTTTGAGGACTTTGAGCGCAAGTGCGCCGACGAGAAGACCACCGTCTTTGTGCTCTGCAACCCTCATAACCCATGTGGTCGGGTGTGGACCAACGAGGAGCTCGGGCGAATGGCTGAAATATGCCGTAAGCACGGTGTGAAGGTCATCAGCGACGAGATTCATTGTGAAATCGTCATGCCCGGTCATCATTTCACGCCCTTTGCCACTGTGGATGTCGACAACAGCGTGACCCTCAACTCGCCCTCGAAGAGTTTCAACACGGCCGGACTGCAAATAGCCAACATCATCTGCAAGAACGAAGAGTGGCGCAGGCGCATCAACCGCGTCATCAATATCTTCGAAGTCTGCGATGTCAATCCTTTCGGCATTGTAGCCCTGCAGGCAGCTTATAACGAGTGCGCCGACTGGATAGAGGCACTCAACGACTATATATGGGGCAACTATCAGTACCTCAAGGACTTCGTCCGTGACGAACTGCCTCAGGTGCAGGTTATCCGTATGGAAGGCACCTATCTGGCCTGGCTCGACATCATGGGTTTCGAACTCACATCGGTCGAGGCCACGGAACTGTTGCTGCATGAGGGTCACCTCTTTGTCAGCAGTGGCACGCTCTATGGCAAGAAGGCCGGTGAGGGCTATCTTCGACTGAATCTGGCCTGTCCGCGTTCCACGCTCCGTGAGGGGCTCATGCGCATGGGGCGGGTGCTCAGCCAGTATGCTGAGGAGCCCGACTTTGGTTG
>ONMG01000288.1 GCA_900318855.1 uncultured Prevotella sp. | reverse complement strand
TCTTGCTATCAGCGCATGGGGGAGGAAATCTATTAAGTTTTTTATCTCAACTGGCTTATAATTCGGGAATTTTATCTAAATTTGCCTCTTGTAAGACACCATTCTGCCTTTTGCCCGGCTGGTGAGTTCTTAGAACCGTGGCACGATGCAAGGACGCGATGATGGACATGAATATCATATCAATACACCACATGAAAAAGTTACTATCCCTATTGCTATTCTCTCTGCCTCTACTCCAGGTGATGGCAGACAACAAGATGACTTCGGAGCAGGCCAGGCTCGTCGGCGACGGCACCACTCTTAATACGGAGCGTTTTCAGGCTGCAGTCAATCAATTATCGAAGAAGGGTGGAGGAGTGTTGCTGCTCAAGCCCGGACAGTATGTGACCGGCACCATCGAGATGAAGGACAATGTGGAGCTCCGACTCGAGCGTGGAGCCGAAATCTTAGGCAGTACCAATCCTGCCGATTACGTCGATGTGACGAAGACTGGTGCTGAGCGCCTTCAGCCCACAAGCTATTTAAGTCTGGCCCTCATCGAGGCCAATGGGGCTCGCAATATTGCCATTACCGGCGAGGGGGTTATCGATGCCCGTGGGCGCGAAGTGGCATTGGCCATCGACAGTCTCCACCTCACTGGCATCCGTAAGGATCCTAACTATTCCGTCCGTCTTCATCGTCCGCGGGAGATCTTTCGTCCGAACCTCTTTTCCATTCTCCGGTCGAAGGGAGTGAGGGTGAGCGGCCTCCGTTTTCGGAATGCGGCTTGCTGGGGCCTGGTGTTCTTCAAGTGTGAGGATTTGACTATCAGTGGAATTGATGTCCACAACCGGGCTTACTGGAACAATGATGGCATCGACGTGGTCGACTGCCATCGGGTGGAGATAGCCAACAGTCATATTGATGCAGCCGACGACGGCATCTGCCTGAAGTCCGACGATCCTGCGGATGCCTGCGACAGCGTCTATGTTCACGATTGCAGGGTGGAGTCGAGTGCCTCAGCCGTGAAGTTCGGCACAAACTCTTTCGGAGGCTTCAAGAATATCCACATCGCCCGTATAAAGGTCGCCGACACCTTCCGCTCGGCTATTGCTATTGAAGGCGTAGACGGCGGCATCATTCGCAATGTACTCGTTGAGGATATCGATGCTTTCAACACGGGTAACGCCATCTTTGTGCGTTTGGGCAAACGGCATGGCAACCGAACCGCTGTCGTCGACGGCATCACCATTCGCCGACTCTATTGTGAGGTGCCGTCGGAAAGGCCTGATGCCGGTTACGATTTGTGGGGACCCATTGGCGACACCATGCTTAATCCCGTGCCCTCCAACATTACCGGCATCCCCGGTAATAAGGTGCGCAATGTGCTCATCTCCGATGTTACCATAGCCTATCCCGGTGGAGCCTCCATGGGGGTGCGCTACATTCCCCTGTGGAATGCCAAGTCGGTGCCCGAGAGGGAGAACAGCTATCCTGAGTTCGACATGTTCGGGGAACTGCCCTGCTATGGATTCTATGTGCGGCATGCCGATGGGGTGACTTTCCGCAATGTCACGCTGAAACTGCGTAAGGACGACTTTCGTCCGGCGTTCCTGCTCGACGATGCCTCGAACGTGAATTTCGAACGGGTGAACTATCCGGTGGGCAAGACTGCAGGACAGGTTTACGATACCTCGAAGGCCCAATAGAAGAGGATCCATAAAAGTTGACTGAGATGATTAGGAAAGGCTGCTTGTGGGCAGCGCTGCTTGCGCTGCCTTTCATTACCGTTGGTTGTCAGCATAGCGGACTCCGGCTCACTTCCGCGAAAGTAGACCAAGTGCTGGGGCAGATGACGCGTGAGGAAAAGATAAGGCTTGTAGTCGGTGCCGGCAACGAGAAGTTTTTAGGCTATGGCTCCACGAAGCGGCTGGTTCCCGGGGCGGCGGGTACAACGGCGCCTCTGCCTCGATTGGGCATTCCGCCCACTGTACTCTCCGACGGTCCTGCGGGCATCCGTATCGATACGCTGCGCGAGGGTGACCCTAAGCGCTATTACCATACGGGTTTTCCCATCGGCACCGCCTTGGCAGCCTCTTGGAATACCACTCTGATGGAGGAGGTGGGACGAACTATTGGCAAAGAGGCCAGGGCTTATGGGCTTGACCTGTTGTTTGCTCCAGGCATGAATCTTCAGCGTGACCCGCTTGGGGGAAGGAATTTTGAGTACTACTCCGAGGACCCTATGCTCTCCGGACGTATGGGGGCCGCCTTCGTGCGTGGCGTGCAGCTCAATGGGGTGGGAGCATGTCCGAAGCATTATGTGGTGAACAATCAGGAGACTAACCGCAAGGATGTCGACAACAGGGTGGCCCCGCGCCCGCTGCATGAACTCTATCTGCGGGGATTTGAGATAGCCCTGCGCGAGTCGCACCCCTGGGCCGTGATGAGTGCCTATAATGCGGTCAACGGCGAACAGTGTATGGAAAGCCGTCGTCTGCTCACTGATGTCCTACGCGATGAGCTGCACTTCGATGGTATTGTGGTGAGCGACTGGGCGGCTCCAGGCTGGCGCGATGCGGCCCGCGAAATCCATGCCGGCAATGATTTGCTGGCTCCAGGAAGCGATGAGCAATGCCGGGAACTGAGGAATGCGATAGCGAAAAGAACATTGCAGGAAGCCGACCTTGACACCTGCGCAAAGCGCATGCTCAGGTTTGTGGCACGCACACCGCGGGGCAGAGGATATAAGGCGTCGAACAAGGTGAACCTTGAAGCCGACGCCGCGGTGTCGCGCCAGGCTGCCGACGAAGCTGTCGTACTCTTGGAGAATCATGTTGCGCTCCCATTCCAGTCAGCTGTGCACCGCATAGGCCTCTTCGGCATTACCTCGTATATTTTTATTTCAGTGGGGACCGGCTCTGGCAACGTGAAGTCACGCCACACCGTGAATCTGCTGGAGGGGCTCAGCCACGCGGGGCTCTCCGTGAGCAGCGAGGCTGCCCGTTACTATCGGGCTGTAGTCGCCGATACACTGGCTGGGAGGGGATACAACGAGTTGGGGTATGCTGCTATCCCGGAGCCCCGCATCGACTCCGCCTTGATCATGCGCAGTGCCCTGACCGACGATGCTGCCGTGGTAACTATCGGGCGCAGCTCGGGTGAAGGAGCCGACCGCAATGTCTACACCGACTTTCTGCTCCAGCCCAATGAAAGGCGACTGCTGCATGAGGTTGCTGCTGCTTTTCATCAGCGTGGGAAGAAAGTGGTGGTGATACTGAATGTTCCCGGAGTCGTGGAGACAGCTTCCTGGCGGAACGATGCAGACGCTCTGCTCTGCGCGTGGCTTCCCGGACAGCAGGGAGGTGATGCGGTTGCTGATATCCTCACGGGACGGGTGTCGCCTTCGGGCCGTCTGCCCTTGACCTGGTGTCTGCAATATGCCGACTGCAACACGCATGACAACTTCCCCTATGACTATCACGGCCCGAAAGCCATTGGCAACTATACGAAGATACCGCGCCAGCCAGCTATCAAAAATGTGCACTATGTGAATTACGAGGAGGGTATCTATGTGGGCTATCGCTATTTCGATACCTTTGACAAGCCTGTGGCTTATCCGTTCGGGTATGGCTTGAGCTACACTCGCTTTGTCTACTCTGACCCGAAATTAATTCGAAAGGACGATACTTTCGAGGTAGAACTGACGGTGACCAACTGTGGAAAAGCCGAGGGCAAGGAGGTGGTACAGCTCTATGCGCCACTAAAGGGACTTCGTCATCAGCTCGTCGCCTTTGCCAAGACCCGTCGGCTTGCCCCCGGCAAGAGTCAGAGACTGAAGCTGAATTTTACTTCAAGGGAATTGAGCTATTATGATGAGGCGACAGCCTCATGGAAAGTTGACCGTGATATTCACAATGTCGAACTGGCAGCCGACAGCCGTGACATCCGTCTCACTCTGCCCCTGCCTTGAGGTGGGCAGGGGCTGTAAGTGATGATTAAAGGAATTTCTGGACGATACCGATGACGATATCGCCGTAAACTCTTTTCTTGTATTCTCCGATGCCCTGCACTCGTCCGAGGGCATCGAGCGTTGTCGGCTTTACGCGGGCAATCTCGTGCAGTGTCTTGTCGTTCAGTATGTTGTATGGTGGAAGATGGCGCTGAAGGGCCAGTTGCATGCGCTTGCGGCGCAGTTCCTCGAAGAGATGCATGTCCTCACCGCCTACGGGCATGCTGAGGTGCACCTCCGGTATTCTGTTGTCTTGCTTGCGCTTCTTCCGTGTGAGTGCATGAAGTTCTTCTTTCCGCTGTATGACCACCAACTCTGCCTTTGTTTTGCCGAAGAGCACATCACGTCCTGTCGGTGTCACCTTGACTTCGTTGTTCTTGTCGTAGGCGATTTCAATATAGCCCAGCTGGAGCATCTGCAGCAGATAGTCCTGCCAGTCGCGGGTCGTCGTGTCGCGTCCGGCCCCAAAAGTTTTCAGCTGGTCATAATGAAATCTTTCCACCGTAGGCGAGCGCATCCCCTTGAGAATTTCGATGAGTGTGCCCACCCTTGCTTTCTCGCCCGTTCTGATTGCAGCACTGAGTGCTTTCTGCACAAGTATGGTACCGTCGAAGCGTTTGGGAGGATTCCGGCACACGTCGCAGTTGCCACAGTCGGACGTTCGCTGTTCACCAAAATAGTTGAGCAGTATTCGACGCCGGCAGATGCTGCTTTCAGCAAATTGCTGCATGCGGTCGAGTTTCTCCATGTTCACCTCCTTCTGCCCACTCGCTTCAGCGAACTTCTTTAGTAGGATGATATCGGCGAGATTATAGAAGAGAATGGTTGAGGCCGGTGCTCCGTCGCGTCCGGCACGTCCTATCTCCTGATAATAGCTTTCAATGCTCTTCGGCATGTTGTAGTGCACAATCCAGCGGACGTTACTTTTGTCAATGCCCATGCCGAAGGCTATTGTGGCGCACACCACAAGCACATCATCGTTCTTGAACCGCTCCTGGGTTGATGTGCGCTGCTCGCTGCTCATTCCTGCGTGATAGGGCTCCGCCTTGATGCCAGCAGCCTTCAGCTGTGCGGCTACGGTCTCCGTGGTCTTCCGGCTCAGACAGTAGATGATGCCAGGGTCGTAAGGATGTCTGCTGATGAAGTCCTTGATGAAGCGCATCTTTTCGGGTCCGTTGTAGCCCCGTTTCACCTCGATCGACAGATTGGGGCGGTCGAATGAGGATATGTATACATGCTGGGGCGGATTGGCTGAGGCGACAACCCTCAAGTGGAGCTGCTCGATGATGTCGTTGCGCGTAATCTTATCGGCTGTCGCAGTGAGGGCCATGAGCGGCACCGAAGGCATCTTTTCGCGAAGCAGGCCCAGCCGCGCATATTCGGGCCGGAAGTCGTGTCCCCACTGGCTGATGCAGTGGGCCTCGTCAATGGCAAACAGACTCACCTTGATATTGGCGAAGAGCGTCGGCAGTTCGGCTATCAGCCGTTCGGGCGACACATAGATGAGCTTGAGGTCGCCTGAAAGACTGCGCCGGCGGATGAGAACATCCTCGTCGCTGGTGTTCACGCTGTTGAGTTCCTCTGCCGGGATGCCGTTGGCTTTGAGGGCTTCCACTTGGTCGTGCATGAGGCTGATGAGGGGCGACACCACCACCGTTGTTCCGGGCATGGCGAGAGCCGGAATCTGATAGCACAGGCTTTTTCCGCCCCCCGTGGGCATGAGCACCAGGGAGTCATTGCCTGCCATGACGTCACGTATCACCTCCTCCTGTCCAGGGCGGAAAGAGTCGTAACCGTAGTATTGCTTGAGTATATTGAAGATGTTCATAACACTATTGCACCACAAAGTTATCACATTTATGGAAAAAAAAGGTCGGAAAGCTTGATATTCTCATTATTAATGATTAAATTTGCCGTCATAAGGAGGTATTTTATTCATTATATTATGGCAAAGTATAACATCACAGAAAAGAAGGAGAAGGAGGCTGCCTACCGCTCCCTCGTCAATCCTCATCTGATGGATGATCTCAAAGAGAGAATCCTGAAGATTATCCTCTTCCAAAAGAAGTATAAGGATAAGAACTATTCGGCTAAGAAGCTGGCAGCAGACCTTGACACCAATACACGGTACATTTCGGCAGTGGTCAATGTCAGATTCCACATGAACTACACTTCACTGGTGAATAAGTACCGTATTGAGGAAGCCATGAGTATCCTGGCCGACCATCGCTACAAAGATCTCAACATGGAAGATATCTCCGACATGGTGGGATTCAGCAACCGGCAGTCGTTCTATGCTTCGTTCTACCGTATTAACGGCTGTACGCCCCGTTCCTACAAGCTGCAGCGCCTCAGCATGGAGCCTGCTCCTCCGGCTCAGCCCAAGAAGAGAGGACGCAAGCCTGGTTCGAAGAACAAGAAGAAGACCCAGGAGGTGCGTGAGGCCACTGCCCTCTGAACAATTGCCCACTGCCGCCATGCTGGAGAGCATCAGCGCTGTGGGCACAAAGAATATAGATTAATAACGAATGAGTAAAGAGAGTTTCAACTATTCAGATGAGAAGTTTGCCGACATCCAGTTGCTGCGTTACCGTCTGAATGGTTTCGATGAACTTTCCTTACAGCAGAAGACTTACGTCTACTATCTTTCGAAAGCCACGTTGGCCGGCCGTGATATTACAACCGACCAATGGTGCAGATACAATTTGCGCATCAGGAAGACACTCGAAGCTGTATGGGAAGGTTACAAAGGTGACCGTAGTGGAGCCGAGTTCCAGTCATTGAAAACCTATCTATATCGGGTGTGGTTCTCCAATGGGATCCATCATCATTATGGTTGTGTGAAGTTCACGCCCGGTTTCACGCCCGAATTCCTTCAGCACGCCTTGGCAGATGTGCCGTCAGGGCAGCTTCCGCTCCGTAA
Organism: uncultured Prevotella sp.; assembly: GCA_900318855.1. Taxonomy (GTDB): domain Bacteria; phylum Bacteroidota; class Bacteroidia; order Bacteroidales; family Bacteroidaceae; genus Prevotella. The sequence continues at coordinate 2,907 of ONMG01000288.1, read as the reverse complement.
GGGCGAGAGTGTGGACGACCTGTGCCGGAGCCTTTTCCCAGTTATTTTTGATTCCTCAGTTCTTCCGAAGCGAGTCGACAAAGCCGATGGCATCGACGTGGTGCAGGCGTCGGCATGCAACTATTATGAGGGGGTGACGCAGGCTGAGGTTGAGGATTACTACCGGCAGAAAGCGGCGGAGCATCCTGAATGGGGTGAGCATCAGCCCAGCTACGGACTTAATTCGCGACTGGTGAAGCACAACGACCGGCTTGAGGAACAGGTCTACAAGGCCGACGGTATCTATGGTCCCTGCATCCGGCAAATCCTCTATTGGCTGGGCAAGGCCGCTGAAGTAGCCGAGAACAAAGAGCAGCAGAAGGTCATCGCCTTGCTGATGGATTATTACCGCACGGGCGACCTGCGCCTCTTCGATGATTACAGCATAGAGTGGCTCCGTCAGCAGGAAGGCGATGTCGACTTCATCAACGGCTTCATCGAGGTCTATGGCGACCCCCTCGGACTGAAAGGCTCGTGGGAAGGGCTTGTGGAATATCGCGACCGCGAGGCCACGCAGCGCACGCGCACCGTGAGCAGCAATGCGCAGTGGTTTGAGGATCACTCACCCGTGGATGCCCGTTTCCGTAAGCCTAAGGTGGTGGGAGTTTCGGCCAGTGTCATCTGTGCCGCCATGCTGGGAGGCGACGAATATCCTGCCTCGGCCATTGGCATCAATCTGCCTAATGCCGACTGGATAAGAGCAGAGCATGGTTCGAAGAGCGTGACGATAGGTAATCTCACGGAAGCCTACAATAAGGCCGCCGAAGGCAACGGATTCTATGAAGAGTTTGTGCCTGACGACGAGATGCGCAAGCTCATACATCAGTACGGCTCGCTATGCGACGATCTGCACACCGACCTTCACGAATGCCTTGGCCATGGCAGCGGACAACTGCTGCCCGGGGTGAGTCCCGATGCGTTGGGCAAGTATGCCGACACCATAGAGGAAGCGCGGGCCGACCTCTACGGCCTTTATTTCATTGCCGATCCGAAGCTGATGGAACTGGGACTGATGCCCAACGGTGAGGCTTGGAAGGCGCAGTACTACACTTACATGCTCAATGGACTAATGACCCAGCTGGCCCGCATAGAGCCAGGACATCAGATAGAGGAGGCTCACATGCGAAACCGCGCCCTCATAGCGCGCTGGGTGCTCAGTCGTGCTGGTGGAAGCGTGCAGCTTCTTACGAGCAACAACACCACGCGGCTGGTCATCAAGGATTACAGCCAGCTCCGCCACTTGTTTGCACTGTTGCTTGCCGAGATTCAGCGCATCAAGAGTACGGGTGATTTCGAGGCTGCCCGCCAGATGGTGGAAGACTATGGCGTGAAGGTGGATGCCCGGCTGCACAGTGAGGTGCGCCGCCGATATGCCGCACTTCACATCGCTCCCTATAAAGGTTTTATCAATCCCTGGATGAGACCCGTCACCGATGCCAACGGCCACATCACCGACATACAGCTCGACTTTACGGAGACTTTCGAGCACCAGATGATGCGCTACAGTCGGGACTACGGATTTCTACGTCCCTGGGAACAATAAATGAAAGCTATGATGACCGAAGATAAACTGAAGGAGATTAAGCAGTCGTTCCGGCTGATGATGAACGGTCCCGCATCGCAGTCGATGCGGCAGAAAGGGGTGGGCTACAAGCTGAACTGGGGCGTGCCCTTCCCGCAGTTGCGCGCTATGGCAGCCGACTATGGTAAGGATTACCACCTTGCCATAGCCTTATGGAAAGAAGATATACGCGAGTGCAAGATTCTCGCCACGCTCATCATGCCTGCTGACGAGATGCCTTGTGAGGTGGCTGAGCTATGGCTGGAGCAGGTGCCCAATCAGGAAATGGCAGAGATGTTGGCATTCAATCTGTTACAGCATGCCGACTATGCTCCGGAGATGGCTTACGAGGCAATAGCGAGCTCTCGTCCGCTCTACCAGATATTCGGATTCTCACTGCTGGGCCGGCTCTTCATGAGGGGGCTGGAACCCAACGACCGGGGAGCCAATGAATTCCTCGATCAAGTGGCTGTGGCTCTGAAGGATAGCAATGTCGGCGTGCAGCATGCCGCACTCAACTGCCTGCTTCGCTTTGCCGATTTAGGTCCCCGCTTCACGCACATGGTGCCTAAGTCGCTTGCCGATGCTTATCTGATGTAGACTTAAGGATTGACAAATATCGTTAGGATATGCGGTCGGACAGAAGGGACGAGACCCCGGAAGTCCGACCGTATGTTTTGTGTTCTGATGAGAAGGGCTGCGGATGAGGGGCTGCCGCATTCTGCACACGAGTACCCTTCAATTGTCCGCCATATGCCGTAGATTAGTCCGCCATATGGCGTACAAATGACGATCGTACGCCGCATGCCCTCTATCTTTGGCTTTCAATGCCCGCACCCAGCTAGAGTTTTTCTTTGCCATTCCCTTCGTTTGTCTTTTTGCAAATGGAAAATAGAAAGATGAAGCAGAACAGGCAAAATAGTTTCATTCAATAAGGGAAATGCTTTGTCATCTCGATCTTTTTCATTACCTTTGTAGCTGTAGGCAGATAAAGGCTTTTGTCACCTGCCGCGGATTCTCTCCATTCTGACAGCCTTTCTCATCTTTAATATTTATTTCAGATTATGCTAAAGAAAATCATACATAACACTACTTTTACCAGGAATGTAGCTTTTCCAGGCATCATCGTGCTGGTGTTGCTCTCGCTGCTCTCCGCATTGTTTCCCTTAAAAGTCAACAACTGGCTGACCTTCGTACAGTCGTTTATCTACAAAAATCTAAGTTGGATGTATATCCTGCTCGTCTCTTTCTTTGTCATCTTCCTGTTGGCTGTCGCCTTCAGCAAGTTGGGCAACATCCGCTTAGGG
>ONMG01000023.1 GCA_900318855.1 uncultured Prevotella sp. | reverse complement strand
TTTTTTTTTTTTTTTTTCCTTGTGATGGCGGCCGTGGGCATGGTGCTCTCAACAGGGATGAGCATGCGCTTTTATTCCTTCCTGATGTTGGGATTCTTCCTAGCGCTGCTTGCTGAGCGCTTTGCCTTTGCCGATGCCAACCTGAAGAGCGAGATGACGAGTGGCCTCATCCTGATTATAGCCTCATTGCTGCTGCTACAGGTGGGTCCTGCCGGAGGCCGGCAGATGTTCGTGCCGGTGATGATCGGGATGGGCATTGGACTGACCGGGGCCCGGCTGCTGCTCTTCAGCGTGAAACTGCGCGGACACTGTGAGCGGGGGACGGCGTTGAGCAACTATTTCCATTCCTGGGAGTCGGGGCTGGCACTGGGAATGGCCTTCGGACTGCTGATGAACGGTGAGGCCCGTTCCTGCTATTGGGGGGCTCTGGGGCTGAGCATTCTGTCCCTGCTGCTCTATCATTTTGTAGTACATCCGTGGTACATGAAAAATAAAACGAAGTAATCTCCGTTATTCCTATGATGAAGTATTTATTCTCATTTATAGGACTGACTATTGCGCTGCTGTTGGCCGCATGCTCTGACGACAGCGATTTTAGCACATCACCGGGAAAGCTACTCAGCTTCTCGGTGGACACACTGAAGATGGATACCACGTTCTCCAACGTACCCTCCCCCGCGAAGTCGTTTTGGGTTTACAATCGTTCCGGATCGAGTCTGCGGTGCCAGAGCGTGAGACTGGAGCGAGGCAACCAGTCGGGATTCCGGGTCAACGTCGATGGCACCTATCTGGGGCAAAGCACGGGCTATCAGACGCAGGACGTGGAGATACGCCGCGGCGACAGCATCCGGGTGTTCGTAGAGGTGACCTCGCCGGAGAACCATGCGGCTGCACCCAAAGAGCATCTTGACAATCTCGTCTTCGTCCTGGAGAGCGGCCGGGAGCAGCGCGTGAATCTGAGTGCCTGGTCGTGGGATGCCGTGCGGCTGAACAACCTGCGCGTGAGCCGCGACACGACGCTAAGCTCGCAGCAGCCCGTGGTGGTCTATGGCGGTATCACCGTGGACAGTGCGGCCACACTCAAGCTGGCTGCCGGACTGACGCTCTATTTCCATGCGGGAGCCGGTATCCAGGTGAGGGGCTCTCTGAAAGCTGAGGGAGAGCCGGGCAACGAGGTGACGCTCAGGGGCGACCGCCTCGACTGGATGTTCGACTATCTGCCTTACGACCGGATGAGCGGGCAGTGGAACGGACTGAGGTTTTACACATCCTCGTATGACAACCATCTTTCCTATACCGATATTCACAGCACCTTCGACGGGATATTGGTCGACTCGTCGGATGTGGACAAGAAGAAACTGCAGCTGGATGCTGTCACCGTGCACAACTGCCAGGGATATGGATTGAGGGCTCTGTCGTCGGACATTGTGCTGAACAACTGTCAGCTTTCCAACACGCTGAAGGATTGCCTCCTTGTCAACGGTGGAAAGGCCGAACTCAACGGTTGTACCCTGGCGCAGTTCTATCCCTTTGATTCTGAACGTGGCGCGGCCCTGCGCTTCAGCAATTCCGTGAGTCCGTTGTCGCAGCTCAGTTGTCGGAACTCCCTCATAACGGGGTATGCCGAGGACGTGGTCATGGGGGAGAACGCTGATACGACCCGCACCTTCAATTATCATTTTGCCGACTGCATTCTGCGTACCCCCAAAGTGACAACCAAAGACAGCATTTACTTTGAACGGACCCTCCTTGAGAACGTCAAGGATACGACCAGGACGGGTGAAAAGAATTTCGTGACCGTCGATATTGACAAGCAATACTATGATTTCCGACTCGACAGTGTCAGCATGGCAGTGGACAGAGCTAATCCAGTCTCATCGCTGCCCACGGACCGGCGTGGATGGCGGCGCGATGACAAGCCGGATATAGGAGCCTTTGAACTTAAACATTGAATCTATGAAGGAATTGAAATTAGAGGTGGTGATAAAAGAGGTTACCCCCGGGGAACTCTCGGAATCCGACCGCAACCTGGTGGACAGAGCCATAGCGGCAACTCATAATTCTTATTCACGCTACAGCCATTTTGCCGTTGGCGCTGCCGTTCTTCTGGCCAACGGCGAAATCGTTATCGGGGCCAATCAGGAGAACGCCGCTTTCCCCTCCGGACTGTGCGCCGAGCGGACAGCCGTGTTCGCGGCACAAGCCAATTATCCGGACCAGCCGATTGTAACGCTGGCTCTGGCTGCGCGCAATGCCAACGGACTGATGCCGAATCCCGTTTCTCCCTGTGGAGCATGCCGGCAGGTGATTCTCGAAGTGGAAGACCGCTATAAGAAGGCGGTAAGAATCATTCTCTATGGCACGCGACGTATATATATCTGCCACAGCATCAAGGATTTGCTGCCGCTCTCGTTCGTGGATGCCGACATGAAGTAAGCTGGGGCTCAGGGTCATTCCCGTAGGCCGCTACCCCGTGGTCATCACCCGCAGCCAAAAGCTCGGCCGCTGGCTGCCGCTCGTCGTCGGCGTGCCCCACTTTGAGGGCAGCCACAGCGGCAACTTCTCCGACGACACCGCCGGCTGTATTCTCGTGGGCAAGAACACCCTCAAAGGGCGGCTCACCGACAGCCTCCACACTCTCAGCTGGCTGATGCAGCTCCTCTCGCACCGCCATGAGGGCGAACCCGTGTTCATCGAAGTGGATTAGGCCTTCAAGCGACTTAGGGCTAAAAAAAACATTCCGGCCGAAAATGCCGCAGTCCCCGCCGTGAGAAGCAGGGGGGCTGCGCCACAGGCCGTTTCCGGCAGGGGTGTTCCGCTGTCCGAGGAAGAAGTGAAGATTCTAAGACGCCGCCACAGACCGTTTCTGGCATGTTGTCACGCTATCCGCCCCCCCCTACATGGGGAAGAGGCCGTAGAGGCGGTCGTCGATGTTGTCGGTGATGCGCTTGAAATCCATAGGGTCGTCGCGGAAGTTGGTGTGGTCGCCGTCCACGATCATCAGCTTTCCGCGGTAGCCCGCTATCCAGTCCTCGTAGCGCTTGTTGAGCCCGTTGAGATAGTCGATGCGTATGGACTTCTCGAAGTCGCGTCCCCGCTCCTCGATGTGGGCCACGAGGGTGGGGATGCTCGAGCGGATGTAGATGAGCAGGTCGGGCACCTTGACCAGCGACACCATGAGCCGGAAGAGGTCGGTGTAGTTGTCGAAGTCGCGGTCGCTCATCAGACCCATGTCGTGAAGATTGGGCGCGAAGATTTCGGCATCCTCGAAGATGGTGCGGTCCTGCACGATGGTGTCCTTGCTCCTCGAGATTTCGACGACATCGCGGAAGCGCTTGTTGAGGAAGTAGATTTGCAGATTGAACGACCAGCGCGCCATGTCGCTGTAGTAGTCCTCAAGATAAGGGTTGTTGTCCACGGGCTCGTAGTGGGGAATCCATCCGAACCTCTTGGCGAGCATGCGGGTGAGCGTGGTCTTTCCGCTCCCGATGTTTCCGGCTATGGCTATATGCATAATCAATTAGATTTCTGAATCCTGCGGGTTGTCAGAGAAGAGGCCGAAGAGGCTGGCGTCGATGCGGTCGACAATGGAGGCGAAATCCTTCGGCCGGTGCTCGAAGTCGAGCGCTCCCGCCTCCACCACCAGCAGCTTCCCCCCGTAATGGTTGAAGATGAAGTCGTCGTAGCGTTCATTGAGCCGGGTGAGATAGTCGATGGGCATCTGCTGCTCGTAGCCGCGCCCTCTGAGCTGAATGCGCCCGATGAGCTGCGGCACCGAGGCCCGGAGATAAATCATCAGGTCGGGCAGCCGCACAAGCGTCATCATGTTGTCGAAGAGCTCCATGTAGGTCGCGAAATCGCGGTCGGAGAGATTGCCCATCGCCCGGTTGGTGGCGGCAAAGACATAGACACCCTCGAAGATGGTGCGGTCCTGCACGACGGTCCCCCGCGACTCCGCGATGCTGAGCAAGTCGAGAAACCGCTGCTTGAGGAAGAACACCTCGAGGCAGAAAGCCCAGCGCCGCATGTCCTTATAATAATCCTCAAGGTAGGGATTGAAGGCTACGGGCTCGAAACGCGGACTCCACCCATAGTGACGGGCGAGCATGCGGGTGAGCGTGGTCTTCCCGCTGCCTATGTTTCCGGCTATAGCGATATGCATCTTTTTTCTCTGCTGATTGGAACTGCAAAATTACAGCAAAGAAGCCAAACCGACAAGAAAACGGGCAGGAATTTCCGTCGTCCCGGCTCACAACCGTTCTTCTGCGAAAAAGGCCGTGGCACGGGGTCAAGTGATAAAAATGTACAAAAACGCCCCCGCAATCTTCAGTAATCCAATAATAATTAGTAACTTTGCATCACCGTAGGCATCGTAGCCGCGGAACCCTGTTTATAGTGAACGGAAAAGATTAAGAAATAATCAGATAACAAAATGAGCAAACAGACAGAGAAAATCAAGGAGCTCGTGGCCAAGCGCGAGCAGGCCCGGCTCGGAGGAGGGCAGAAAGCCATCGACAAACAGCACGCCCGTGGCAAGTACACAGCCCGCGAACGCATTGAGATGCTCGTGGACAAAGGCTCCTTCGAGGAATACGATATGTTCAAGCTCCACCGCTGCCATAACTTCGGCATGGAGAAGAAGAAATTCCCCGGCGACGGCGTCGTGGCCGGCAGTGCCACCATCGACGGGAGGCTGGTGTACGTCTACGCACAGGACTTCACCGTCAACGGCGGCTCGCTCTCGGAGACCATGTCGGAAAAAATCTGCAAGGTCATGGACATGGCCATGCGCAACGGAGCCCCCGTCATCTGCATGAACGACTCCGGCGGCGCCCGCATCCAGGAGGGCATCTGCGCCCTGGCCGGCTACGGCGAAATCTTCGAGCGCAACATCCTGGCCAGCGGCGTCATCCCCCAGATTAGCGCCATCATGGGTCCCTGCGCCGGTGGTGCCGTCTATTCGCCCGCCCTGACCGACTTCATCATCATGACCGAGGGCACCAGCTACATGTTCCTCACCGGCCCCAAGGTGGTCAAGACCGTCACGGGCGAGGACATCGACGCCGAGCACCTCGGCGGAGCCAGCGTCCATGCCACCAAGAGCGGCGTGACCCACTTCACGGCCAAGACCGAGGAAGAGGCCATGACGCTCATTCAGACCCTGCTGAGCTACATCCCCTCCAACAACACCGAAGAGGCTCCGCGCGTGGACTGCACTGACCCCATTGACCGCAAGGCCGACGAGCTCAACGACCTGCTGCCCGACGACCCCAACAAAGCCTACGACATGTACAAGGTCATCGCAGCCATCACCGACGAAGGCGAGTTCTTCGAGGTGCAGCCCAAGTTTGCCAAGAACATCATCACCGGCTTCGCCCGCTTCAACGGCCAGAGCGTAGGCATCGTGGCCAACCAGCCCTCGGCCTACGCCGGCGTGCTCGACGTGAACGCCAGCCGCAAGGGTGCCCGCTTCGTGCGCTTCTGCGACGCCTTCAACATCCCCATCGTGAGCCTTGTCGACGTCCCCGGCTTCCTCCCCGGCACCGGTCAGGAATACAACGCCGTCATCCTCCACGGAGCCCAGCTCCTCTATGCCTACGGCGAAGCCACCGTCCCCAAGGTGACCATCACGCTGCGCAAGAGCTACGGCGGCAGCCATATCGTCATGGGCTGCAAGCAGCTCCGGGCCGACATCAACTTCGCATGGCCCACCGCCGAGATTGCCGTTATGGGAGCCTCCGGAGCCGTGGCCGTGCTCTGCGCCAAGGAAGCCAAGGCCAGGAAAGAAGCCGGAGACGACGTGTCCGCTTTCCTCGCCGAGAAGGAAGAGGAATACACCGAGATGTTCGCCAACCCCTATCAGGCCGCACAGTACGGCTATATCGACGACGTCATAGAACCCCGCAACACCCGCTTCCGCATCTGCCGCGCACTGGCTCAGCTGGCCCACAAGAAGCAGAGCCTCCCCGCCAAGAAGCACGGATGCATGCCGATGTAATAATCCGATAACGATATGGACAAGAATATCTATGCAGCCATTGCACTGGCGCTCTACGAATATCAAGGCAACAACGTGCACGACACCGAGCCCGGCATCATCACGATAAAACCCAAGCAGACACTGTGGGATGCCAAGTTCCTTTCTTTCACCCCGAAACCCTAAAGAAGAAGATGAAACAGTTCAAATATACAATCGACGGTAAGGAATACCAAGTTGAGATTGATGAAGTAAGCAACGACTATGTGGCCCAAGTGAAGGTCAACGGCGAGGAATTTACCGTGCAGATGGAAAAGCCCGCACAGCCCGAGAAGAAGAAGGTAGTGCTGGGAAAGCCTACTGAACCACAGGACGACAGCAGCACGCAGCCCGCAGCAGCCGTCAACGCCGCCAACGCCGTCAAGGCCCCCCTGCCCGGCACCATCACCGACATCAAGGTCAGCGTGGGCGACGAAGTCAAGGCCGGCGATACCCTCGTGGTGCTCGAAGCCATGAAGATGGCCAACAACATCGAAGCTGAAAAAGACGGCAAGGTTACTGCCCTGTGCGTCAAGGTGGGCCAGAATGTCATGGAGGACGAACCCCTCGTGGTCATCGACTAAGCAAGCTTTAATCACAAGAACATCAACAGCAATATGGCAAAGAAAATATTATTCGTCAATCAGGAGATGACTCCCTACGTGCCCGAGACCGAACTTGCCGTCATGGGACGCGAGGTGCCGGGAGCCATTCAGGAACGAGGATTGCAGATTCGCGCCTTCATGCCCAAATGGGGTACCATCAATGAGCGCCGCGGACAACTCCACGAGGTGCAGCGCCTCTCGGGAATGAATGTGGTCATCGACGACACCGACCATCCCCTGCTCATCAAGGTAGCCTCGATACCCCAAATCCGGCTTCAAGTATATTTCATCGACAATGAAGACTACTTCAGCCGCCGCAAGATGACCGAGAACGAGGCCGGCGAGGAATATCCCGACAATGGCGAACGTGCTATCTTCTTTGCCCGGGGCGTGCTCGAGACGGTGAAAAAGCTGCGCTGGGCTCCCGATGTCATCCTCTGCCAGGGATGGATGGCAGCCGCCATTCCCATCTATGTGAAGACGGCCTACCACGAGGAGCCCACCTTCGCCAATACGAAGGTGGTGACCTCGCTCTTCGAAAAGCAGATAAAGACCGACCTGGGCAACAAGTTCAAGCGCTGCCTCGAATTCCGCAACGCCAACGCCTCGCTGCTCGAACCCTACAGCGAGAAGTTCGACTTCATGGAGCTGGGAAAGCTCGCCATCGACTACAGCGACGGCGTCATCGAGGCCGGACAGGACGTCAGCCCCGAGCTCATCGCCTATGCCAGGAGCACCAACGTGCCCTATCTCGATCACCCCGAGGGCGATTTCACCGACCCGTATCTTAATTTCTTCAACACGATAGCCCCCGATGCCGACTGACCGCCGGCCTCGCGACTCTTACACTCTTCAAGATGAAACTCAAGCTTATCGCCTGCGCCCTCGCAGCCCTCGCGCTCTATTCCTGCGACGACACCACCGACACCATCGGCTACAGCCTCGTCGACAGGCTCGATAACCTCAAGGTCGCTGCCGACACGTTCAAGATAACCACCCGCTCGGTGATTGCCGACTCCGTTCTCTCACGAACCACAACAGGCTACCTCGGGCGCATCCGCGACCCCGAGACCGGAGCCTATATCACCAGCGACTTCATGACCCAGTTCCACACCTTCGACGACTATATTTGGCCCTCCAAGGACCTCATAGTGAGCAAGCAGGACGGGGAGGTCATCGCCGACTCCTGCGAAATACGCCTCTTCTACGACTCCTTCTACGGTGACTCCCTCGCCCCGATGAAGGTGTCGGTCTACGAGATGGAGAAACCCCTTAAGGAGAGCCAGCACGTCTACTCCAACTTCGATCCGATCAAGGAAGGCTACGTCAGGACCAACGGCATCGCTGTCAACAAATCCTACACCCTCGACGACCAGTCGGTGAGCGAGTCGAGCAAGAACTCCTCCTCCTACAACGCGGGAATCAGAATCAGGCTCAACGAACCCTACACCGACAAGGACGGCAGGAAGTACAACAACTATGGTACTTACATCATGCGCAAGTACTACGAGCATCCGGAATACTACAAGAATTCCATCAACTTCATCCATAACGTGGTGCCCGGCTTCTATACCAAGCTCACCAGCGGACTGGGGTCGATGGCCAACATCTACGTCACGCAGCTCAATGTCTACTTCCGCTACCTCTACAACGATTCCACCGTCGTAGGCTCGTCGTCGTTCTCGGGAACCGAAGAAGTGCTTCAGACTTCGAACATCAGCAACGATGCGCAGCGCCTCAAGCAGCTGGCCAGCGACAACAGCTGCACCTATCTGAAGACACCGGCCGGCATCTTTACCGAGATGACCCTGCCCGTGGAGGACATCTTCCGCGGACATGAGAAACAATATCTGAACACGGCCCGGGTGACTCTCCAGCGCGTGAACGACTCCAAGGAGAGCGACTATGCCTTCGGCTATCCGGGCACCCTGCTCATCATTCCGGCCGACAGCCTCCACTCCTTCTTCGAGAACAACGACATTGCCGACTACAAGGTGTCGTTCCTGGCTTCTTATTCCAGCTCCACCAACGGCTACACTTTCAGCAACATCTCGGGAATGATAAACCAGATGAAGCGGAGCCACGATGCCGGCAACACGTCGCCCAACTGGAATAAGGCCATCGTGATACCCGTCACGACGACTTACAACACCTCCGGTCAGACGCAGGTGCTCACGAGAGTGGAGCACAACATGTCGCTCTCAAGCACCCGGCTCGTGGGCGGTCCCGACAACAAGCGGGGCGACGTCAAACTGTCCGTAATCTACTCAAAGTTCGAATAATGGCCGATAACTTCCTGGAACGTCACCGAGAGGAATACGAGCGGCGCAAAGCTCTGTGGCTCAAGCGCAAGCGCCTCATCCACCCTAAGCCGAAGCTCTGGCGGCCGGATGATGAAGCACTGTAGGCGCCAGGACATCGGATGATTTCATAAGTAAGGGCCGGCCCCGACGGGGCCGGCCCTTAATGCTATGCGCCGGGGAGCTAACGTCCCTCAGACGGAAAGAGCCACGTCTAATAAAGGTGCAGCGCGAAATGGCAAATGTAGCTGAGCCCAAAGCCCACTACGGTGGCTCCTGTTTTCCGATTTTGCGCCACCCAAAGCCGATTTTATGAGCATATAGTTCTATCCCGTCCAAGGTGCGTTATTATTTAAAGCCATTCTTCAACACTATGTCATATAATTCCTTTTGCTTGCTGTCCATTTGTAAAATTACAGATCTACCTATCTTGTCGC
>ONMG01000048.1 GCA_900318855.1 uncultured Prevotella sp. | reverse complement strand
TGTTGGCTACAAGTTCCATCTTGTTAAGCTCGTAGCGCAGTCCTGCCAGCAGGCTGAAGTGGCCAAGGGGCAGTGAGGCACTCACGTAGGCGGCGCCGAGCGTGTTGTGGCCGTCGTAGTCGTTTATTTTGTTCACCTGCTCCATCATGTAGATTCTGTCGGTGCCGAAGTACTGGCTGTCGCTCAGTACGTCGCGAAGAAGCAGACTCATGTCACGGTCGTGGGTGAGGAAATAGTCAGGCAGACTGTTCACGGGAGCGTACTTGTAGAAGAAGTCGCGCGTCTTATAGCTGCGGGTGCGGTATTCGGCATAGAGGCCCGTCTTGAGTTTCATCTCTGCGCTGCCGAGGCTGAAGCGGTGCTGCTCGTTGACGCTGGCCGAGAGGATATGCTCGTCGAGCGAGGTCCACTCTCTCGAAGGGTCGTCCTGCCCCTGCCAATAGTAGATGCCGGGATGGTCGAAGGGCTCTTCCTCGTAGACGGTGTAGCGTCGGCGGTCGGGCATTCGGCGGTTGCTGTAGGCATAGCCGGCGCTCCAGTCGAGGTTGTCGTTGCCCATCAGGTGGCGCCCGGTGATTTGTCCGGTGTAGGTGGAGCGACTGCGATAGTAGTACTCGGCCGAATGGAAATTCTCGGCCTGCGCGCTCTCGCCTTTGCGCCAGGTGTAGCGGCTGTTGCCAATCTGATTGAAGATGTTCTTCAGCTGCAGCCGGGTGGTGCCTCCTGCCGAGAGCCAAGTCACATTGTAGAGTGCGCCCACCCTGACATTATGGTTATATTGGTCGTCGGTGGACAGACGGAGCGGGTTTACCTTGTCGTTAGCTTCGTCATAGGCATCGTAGAAGTTGTTGAGCATGCCGGTGTAGCTACGGTATTCATTGCTGTAGTTCATTGAGGCTATCATACCGAGCATTCCGCTTGCGAGTCTCCATTTCCGGGCCCAGTCGGCTCCCAGCTTTATGTCGCCCCAGGGCTTGTGGCTTCTCACGTGCCAGTCGTTGGAGAGCGAGTTGCCGGCCAGGTCGATCTGATTGTCACCGATGAAGTTCATCGTTCTCCCGATGCCCCCCTTGAGTGGGCGCAGAGTGTTGTCGAAGCCCAGGAAGTCGGTGGCCGAAGTTTTTCCGCTAAGGAATTCCTTAAAGGCCGACCGGTTGTTCCATGAGCTTCCAACAACTACATTAACGGTGTTTTCCTGAGGTATGTCTTTCGTATTGATGAGGATGAAACCGCCCGTATAGTCGGCCGGATATTCTGCCGATGGCGACTTCACAATGGTGAGGTTGTCGAGCTGTCCGCTGGGTATCATGTCGAAGGAGAAAGCTCTGGAGTCGGCCTCGCTGCTGGGTGCCGCCCCACCGTTAATCCACACATTATTATATCGTTGCGAGAGTCCGCGCACCATGACGAAGCGGTCCTCGATGAGGCTCACTCCGGGTACTCGCCTGATAACCTCGCCTGCATTGGCGTCCTGCGTGAGTCGAATGTCCTGGGCTGAGATGCCGTTGGTCACCAACTCACTGTTGCGGGCCAGCTGAATCACGGCGTTGGTGGTATTCTTGCGCTGCACTCCCGTTACGGTGACCTCGCCCAGCTGCTGCTCGTCAGGCTTCAGGAGGATGTGGACGTCAGTGCTTCCGGCTTTCATCTGACTGACTGTGAGTGGCTCATAGGATACGTATTTCACGCTGAGGGTGTAGCTTTGTCCGGCTTTCAGTCCGGTGAGCGTGAATCGTCCGTCGGCATCGGTGACGGTGGCGGCAGAAGTGCCTTCGGCCTGCACGGTGGCTCCGATGAGTGGTTCGTGGGTCTTGGCATCGGCGACATCTCCCTTGATGTCAGCTGCCTGGACAGTTGTTGTGCCTGCTGTCAGCATCCACAGAGCGAGCCAGGCGCAGCGTTGCAGTAATCTTGTCATATGTATAAACTTTCTTTCGCCTGCAAAGTTAGCCTGCCCATGTTTCAGAGTCTTTACATTGAGGTTAAGAAGACGTTAAAGATGAGTTGCAGAATCGTTACAAGATGACTGATACGGCATGTCGCAGGGGAGTAGAAGGAGAGATAGGATGGGAAGATAGGATGGGGGAGTGATAATTGGTTCGGCCACAGGTCGCTGATTGCGAATGCTTTGGCTTACGTTTTCAATAGTC
>ONMG01000212.1 GCA_900318855.1 uncultured Prevotella sp. | reverse complement strand
CAACCTACGGCCGGAACTGTTTACGCCATATGCCGTACATATCTCCGCCAATTGGCGTAGATGTCTCCGCCATATGGTGTACTTATCTTCACCATACGGAGGACAATGCCTATGGCCGGGGCCACGAAGCCCTGCTCATTCCTCTACGACGATGGCTTCATAAGTGTAGAGCTCGGCCGTGCGCCAGCCGTCCCATCCAATGCCCGCCTTGTCCTGCGCACAGTGTCCGAGGAATTCCTCCTTCGTCCAGTTCACTTCCTGAGCCACCTGAGGCAGGAAGGTACCACTCCTGCTCCCCTTGCGCATGAAGATGCCCTCACGGCCATAATGGAACTCGCTCACGTCGTGGATGAGCTTCAGAGGTGTGAGCACACTGATTTCTATATGGATGTCCTTCAGCTCACTGGCCTTCACCGGCGGGAATCGGGGGTCGGCGAAGGCAGCATCCTCCGCCATCTGGCACACCACCTGCCAGAGCGGCTTGTCGTAGCTGAACAGGCCGATGCATCCGCGAAGGCGTCCCTGCTCGGTGAGTGTCACGAAGGCACCCGTCTTAACGCTCAGTGCGCCGCCGGTAGCCTCCGGACAGTAGTGGGTGCCCTGCAATCGGGCCACTATGCTCTGGCGGGCCATGACCGTCAGCTGCCGCCCGTCTGCCTCGCTCAGATGAAACCCTGCATCCGGCTGTGCTGCACGGCTCAGCGCAAAGGCATGATAGCCCACCACCTCATCACGACCTCCATAGGGCGAGTCGCCCGAATTGCAGTAGCCAAGGTGGTGCATGGTGAGTGTAGAATCGCCTTCAGCCAACAGCATCAGCACGGCTATGCCACATTGCCCGCAAGCGCTGGTGGCCAAATGGCGTATGCCCAGCGAATCGTTGCTCCCGAGCGTCTCGACAAACGACTGCGTGCGACCGGTCATAATAGCCTGGGCTGTAAGGCTGTCCACCTTTTCAGCATCGGAATAAGAGGGGTAATGTGAGAAGTCACTGCTAATGACGAAGAGATTACGCGAATTGAAGTAGGGCTTCAACGCATGGACCATGCGGAGCAGAAGCCGGAGCTCCTCGGTGCCTATAATAATAGGTACTATGGGCGGCACCTGCTTCAGATGGTATTGCAGCAGCGGGAGCTGCACCTCCAGACAATGTTCACGGTCGTGGGCCTGAGGCAGATAGGTGAAACAGCTATCGGCATCTTTCAGGGCACGACCGGTGACGGTGTCGACCGGTACATTGCCCAAGGGGGTGGAATAACAGTCGAAAGCCGTTGCCACGGATGCACCACTGAAACCGACATGGTGGCTCGGGCCGATGAGAAACACGCGGTCGTAGTGGGCGTCGGCCGGTATGGCGGCATAGGCTTTTGCGGCTGTCGCGGCTGAGAACACATAGCCCGCATGGGGCACGATGACAGCCTGCACAGTGGAGCCGGTCAACGATACAGGCGCTCCGGCACTACGGAAACAAGTTTTCAATTCTCTGAGCAGTTCTTCACGGCCAGCGGGATAGAACTGTCCGGCCACGGCCGGCTGACGGACCGTCGGCACATTGCCCGAAGATGCATTACACGACATCATAAGCATGATATTAATCGTCCAAAATAAAAGTCTTCTTGCCATTCGTTCAATGGTTAGACGGGCCAAAGATAAGGTTTTCTGAAGATTATTCCAAATATTCTTTGCACTTTCGATTATAATGGTTAACTTTACGCACCAGTAACCATCAAACACCTGAACTACTATGATAGAATATTTTTCCGAGAACCTCTGGCTCCTATGGACCGTGGTAGCCCTTGTGTGCCTCATCATTGAATTAAGCAGCGGCGACTTCTTCGTCACGTGCTTTGCCATCGGTGCGGGCTGCGGTGTAGTGAGTTCCTGCCTGGGTCTTCCTTTTTGGCTGCAGGTCGTGGTGTTTGCCATCTGCTCCGTACTGAGCATCCTCTTCATCCGCCCCAAGATTCTGTGTCGGCTCCATGCACCCGAGCATGAACGCACCAGCAATGTGGACGCCCTCATCGGGCGCGTAGGACTGGTCGTAGAAGCTATCCCGGAAGGTGGCAGCGGCTATGTAAAGGTGGACGGTGACGACTGGAAGGCGGTGAGCTCCGACGGCACTCGGCTGCCCAAGGGGGCCAAAGCCCGCATCGTGAAGATGGACAGCATCATTGCAACAGTAGAGAAAGTGGATGCCGACGAATCGGCTGTCTGACCCGACGGAAACCGATTATGCCCTCCATAGATTATTAACTTAAAGCATTCAGTATGAACGGTATTATTACATTAGGTGCCATCGTTTTCCTGGCACTCATCTTCGTCAAGATGGCCGTAGTCATCATCCCCCAAAGCGAGACGCGCATCATCGAGCGTCTCGGAAAGTACTATGCCACTCTGAAACCTGGCATCAACATCATTATCCCCTTCATTGACCGGGCTAAGTCGATCATCACCATTCAGCGCGGCCGCTACGTCTACAGCAACAGCATCGACCTGCGCGAGCAAGTGTACGATTTCGACCGCCAGAACGTCATCACCAAGGACAACATCCAAATGCAGATCAACGCACTGCTCTACTTTCAGATTGTCGACCCGTTCAAGGCTGTCTACGAAATCAACAATCTGCCCAACGCCATAGAGAAGCTCACACAGACGACGCTGAGAAACATCATTGGAGAGATGGAGCTCGACCAGACCCTCACCTCGCGCGACACCATCAACTCCAAGCTGCGCGGTGTGCTCGACGATGCCACCAACAAGTGGGGCATCAAGGTGAACCGCGTGGAACTGCAGGACATCATTCCACCCCAAAGCGTGCTGCAGGCCATGGAGAAGCAGATGCAGGCCGAGCGCGACAAGCGTGCCACCATCCTCACCAGCGAGGGCACCAAGCAGGCGCAAATCCTCCAGTCGGAAGGCGAGAAGACGGCTAAGATTAACCGCGCTGAAGCCGAGAAGCAGCAGGCTATCCTCCTTGCGGAGGGAGAGGCAACAGCACGCATCAGGAAGGCTGAAGCCGAGGCCGCGGCCATAGAGAAGATAACAGCTGCCGTAGGTAAAAGCACCAATCCGGCAAACTATCTGCTGGCCAAAAACTACATCCAGATGCTGGAGCAACTGGCACAAGGCGACAAGACAAAGACCGTATTCCTGCCTTACGAGGCTTCCAACCTCATGGGGTCGCTTGGGGGCATCAAGGAGCTTTTCCAGGGACAATAGGCATCTGGACTGCTGACGCTATCGTCCGGCAAAGCAACATCTTTTCAACAGTGCGCCCCGCGCCGCGAGAGGGCGCACTGTTGTTATCACACGATTATGAGTACAATGTTACGACGTTTTCTCGGCCTCTTCTTTGTCTTGGAGTGCACAGCCACAAGCACAGCGCAGCTGCCCACCAGCTCGTCCAACTTCACACTGTCGACAACCCACTTTGCCGACACCATACCTGTCGACTTTGCCAACGGCCTGCTGCTGGTGCCCGTTGAGATCGAAGGTCGCACCTACCGATTTATTTTGGACACCGGAGCGGCTCAGGGAATGCTCAACGTCCCGTCGCCGATACCTCAAAAGAGCTGTCTCGGCAATGTCATCACGCGAGACGCCAATGACAATGCCGACACACTCAAAGCAATCGTGATGCCTCCGATGAAGCTGGGGAAAATAACTATCGATGGATATGTGGCTTTGATGGGGAAGCAGATAATTGGTAAGGGCAACTGCGACGGCATCCTGGGGTTCGACCTCATCAACCAGGGGATATCGATGAAAATCGACGTACGACGGCGCCAGCTGATTCTCACCGACCGCAGCGACTTCTTTGAAGGGGAAAAGGGCGAACGGCTGAAATACCATCTGAAGTGGTTCGTGCCTCATGTCTACGTGAGCCCGTTCAAGCGGCATGTCGACGAGGTGTGCTTCGACACCGGCTGTCAACAGCTCTACGAAATGAACGTGGACGCCTTCAGGGTGCATGCCTACCGCAGCAGGCAGGTGAATGCACAGGTGGAAGGACGCGCCACGGGCTACTTTAGCCCTGCCGACAACAGCAGGCAGACTGCCGAAGTGTTCTTCCTTCACCTCAACCGACTGAAATGGAACGACTTTGCGTTGACCGACGTGCACTGCACCACTACGCAGGGCAGTTCACGAGTGGGCGCACAACTGCTCAAATATGGAAGCGTGATATTCAATCAAAGACAGAAAACCGTGACCTTCCAACCTTACGACGGACAGGACAGCGTGAATGTGGGCAACCGGCAGCTGGGCGTAGCCTTCATTCCGAGAGACGGGAGGCTTGAAATCGGCATCATCTGGCATAAGAGTGAGGCCTTCCGCAACGGCATGCGGCAAGGCGATACCGTACTGTCAATCAATGGGACCGCGGTACCCAACTTCCAATGGTTTGCCAATTACCGGTTCAAAGACGGTCAACGCTATGTCTTCCGCCTACGCGACAGCAAAGGCAGAGAAAAAGAGGTGAGTCTGACAAGATAGATGAAAGGAAGCACTTCTCTTATGCATTAGCGGCATTCCTGCAGGAATGCCGCTAATGCATAAGAGCGTGGGTTTGAGTTACAGATGATAGATGGCATAGAGATAGGCGCCAAGTGATATCGCTGGGCTGGCCCCAATACGGGTCCGCATCACTCCGATACGCTTCACGGGGTCGTAGTCGACTTTCTCATCGGTGCCCGGAATGGTCACCTTCACGGCACCACCCTTCAGGAACTCAGCCTTCTGCACCGGGTCTTCCAGGTTGTAGGCCCGCATCTGCATATGACCTACCTCAGTGCCCCTGCACAGCAGCTTGCTGTTCATCTCGTCGACAAGAGCCGGGAAGATGAAGTCGGAACTATGGGCCACGCCACCCCCTATCACTACAAGACCGTCAACAATCGTGTCAGCCATTGCAATGGCATCTCCTGCCACCTCGCCAAACTGACGGAAGCTCTCCTTGGCTGCCGCCACATCGCCAGGGACATCTCCTCGCGCAATGTCAAAAATATCCTTGGGAGTCAAGTCGGATTGGTCGCCCGAGAGCTCGCGATAGACACGTTGCACGGCCCGGATGCTTACGCCTTCCTCAGCAACTTCCGAAGGATTCAGCTTATTGCGATAGCACCAGATGTCGCCACCGACTCCGTTGTCACCTAAGAGCAGATGGCCATTGATGACCACACCGGCTCCGAAACCGGTACCGAAGGTGATGCCCAACAGATTGCGATAACGCTTCGGGCTACCGCTTGTCTCAAGCTGCCGGTTCACGTCCACAAGTGCTCCGCCCATAGCTTCACCATAGGCAAACAGACTGCCGTCGTTATTGATAAACACGGGAATACCAAACTTTTTCTCCAGGTAGGGACCGAGTGCTATTCCACCACGGAAGGAGGGGAAGTTGGGCAAATCGCCGATAATACCCTTCTCGTAATCGGCCGGACCGGGGAAAGCAAAACTGATTGCCACGGGCGATTCCGGAAGAAGCGACTTCACGGTGTTGAAGCCGTCGACCAGCTGTCCTAAACATTCTGAAAGCACGGTTGCCTTCGAGGGGAGAGAGAAAGGCTCAACGATGAGCTTGCCACCTTGCATGGCCGAGAACACGAAGTTGGTGCCCCCGGCATCAAGAGTCATAATGATTCTGTCGTCTTCAATATAGTTCATATTGCGTTAGTTGAATAGGTTTAATAGAAGTTGAACTTATAGCCCACAGTAAAGACGAAGCACCGGTTCTTGCCGTTCAGAAGCTTATTGGCTTTTGTAAACGAAAGGTTGTAGCGTACGCCGGCCACCACGTTCATGAACTCATAGCTCACACCGATGGGAATGGAGACGTCCACCTTATTGTAAGCATCCTTCACATCGCTGTCGGTCTCCACATCCTTCTGGATATTGCCGTTGGCATCCTGCACGTACTGTAGCTTGCCTTCCTTGTCGTAATAGAAGTTGCTCTCCACCTGGTGGTATTTGGCATGGAGCAAGAATCCTACTTGCACGCCGGCGTTGACACTCAGTCCCTTGACCAGATAATAATGGGCTTTCAGTGGAACGGCGAGGTAGCCGCTCGTCAAGCGCTGCTCGCTCCATCCGATATGGATTTCATCGGCATCCACCTGCTCTAAGTCGGGATAACGGTAGCCCATCATCTGATACTCCACACCTAAAGAGACTGCCTGGCGCTGCCCGGCCTGATAGAAGAAGTCGACTCCTCCATCGAAACCGGCCTTATAGCGCGAGTCGTAGGCGCGCTGATTATTACTGTCAACACTGTAATGAATGGAATTGTTGCCCATATTGGCAAGGCTGACTCCGATATGGGGAACGATGGAGAACGTTCCCTCACGGGGCTGTGCCAAGGAAGTGATAGCTCCTAAGCATGCGCACATGGTCAGCACGATGACTTTCTTATTTCTCATTGTCTATTGATTGTTTTGATACTACTTGTGTGTCAGCCAGCCTACTTATCCCAATGGATTCTCAGCTTATGAAGGTCGGTCGAGTTAGGCGCAATGGCCACTTCGAAGTCTCCGGGCTCCCAACCGTACTCTAACTTGGAATTGTAGAAAGAGAGCAGGTCCGGCTTGACGGTGAAACTCACGGTCTTGGTCTCTCCGGGCTTGAAATCGAGCTTCCGGAAGCCCTTGAGTTCTTTCACCGGACGTGAGGTCGAGGCTATCAGGTCTGTGATGTAGAGCTGCACAATTTCCTTGCCCTCGCGAGAGCCCTCGTTGGTGACATCGATACTCAGGCGGATGCTGTCGTTGTCGCCTTTAGCCTTCACCTTGTCAGCACGAAGGTTGGAATAGGTGTAACGATTGTAGCTCAGCCCATATCCAAAGGGATAGAGCGGCCGGTTGTCAGCCATGGGGATGTCCTTATAGGTGGGAGTAAACCAGTCGGGCTTGTAGACTCCCTGCGGCCGGCCGGTGTTCAGGCAATTGTAATAGATGGGAATCTGTCCCTCATAGCGAGGGAAGGTGATGGTGGTTTTGCCCGAGGGATTGACCTTGCCCGTGAGAACATCGGCCAGAGCGTCACCTGCCGAGGTACCCAAATGCCAGGCTTCAAGGATACAGGGGAAGTTACGGTCGATGTCGGTGAGGATGAGAGGACGTCCGCTGAAGACGACAATGACAATGGGCTTGCCTGTATCACGAAGGGCCTTGAGCAACTGGCGCTGACCAACAGGCAACTCCAGGTTGACTCTCGACCAGGCTTCGCCACTCCAGCCGCCTTGCTCGCCCACGCAAGCTACCACCACATCGGCCTGGCGTGCCTCAGCCACAGCCTCAGCGATAAGCTTGCTGTTAACGGCAGAGACCGTATCGTTATAGAAGTCATAGCAGGAATTGACATCGCTCTCGCAACCCTGAGTGTAGGTGACGGTGCACCCGTCGCCCAACGAAAGAGCCAAAGCCTGCCTTACGGTGTGCGACTTGCGTCCGTCGGGTTTGGTACTCCACGTGCCATAGAGTTGTGCCACATCGTTGCCTATAGGGCCTACGACAGCCACGCGCCTGCACGACGAAGAAAGGGGAAGCAGGGAACCTTCGTTCTTGAGCAGCACCATGCTCTCACCGGCCAGCTTGCGGGCGAAAGCCACATGAGCATCGCTGAGCACGTCGGCCTGCCGGGCGGAGTCTTTCATCAGTCGGGTATAGCGATAAGGATCGTCGAAGAGGCCAAGCTTGTATTTGGCTTCGAGGATGGGGCGAACCAAGTCCCTGATTTGCGTCATGGTAATCTTGCCTTCCTTCAGAAGCTGCTTGATGTTGCGCACATAGTGCATGCTGCCCATGTCCATGTTCATCCCTGCTACAAGACCCAAACGCGCCACCTCTTTGGCATCACCCACGCGGTGGTTCTCCATTTCACCCACTGAATTGGCATCCGACACAATGAACCCCTTGAAGCCCCACTGCTGTCGGAGCAGGTCGGTGAGCAGCCACTTGTTACCTGTAGCCGGTACACCGTCGATGACGTTGAACGACGACATGCCGGAGCCGGCACCGGCCTCAACGGCTGCCTTGTAGGGAGGAAGATAGTAGTTGTACATCATCCAGCGGCTCATGTCCACGGTGTTGTAGTCGCGCCCGGCTTCAGCTGCTCCATACAGTGCAAAGTGCTTGAAGCAGCAAAGCAGGGTGGAATCGCTTGCAAGGTCGTCGCCCTGGTAACCTTGCACCATGGCTTTCGCAATGAGACTCCCTAAGTAAGGATCCTCACCGGCTCCCTCTGCCACTCGGCCCCAACGGGGGTCGCGTGCGATGTCGACCATCGGCGACCAGGTCCACTCTATACCGTTGGCCGTTGCCTCCTTGGCTGCTATCTGTGCTCCACGCTTAATCAGCTCCAGGTTCCAGCTGCAGGCTTGAGCGAGCGGAATGGGAAAGGTAGTGGCATAACCGTGAATGACGTCAAGCCCAAAAAGAATAGGTATACCTGCCGGCGACTTCTCAACAGCCAGTTGCTGGAGATGGGCATCTGCCCCACCGCAGGCACCCACCTGCCCTCTCTCTGCCGACTCAGCTATACCGAGGTTGTTGTTCAGCACCTGAGGGTCGGCGCCAGCACCAAGATTGAGTTGGCCGATAAGGTCACCAAGAGTCATGCGCTTCATCAAGGAACTGACGAAGCGGTTCATCTTTTCATTTGCCACATCAGTCCGATGCGCCGAACCTTGGGCTTGCACGGTAAGCGACGCCACCGTCAGCGCCACAAGTAACAGGTAACGAACATGCATAATATCTTCAATATTGGGCTTGTAGCAGCCCTCTTGTTTTCCAATGTTACAACTCACACACAAAGCCTGCACCTGAGGCCCAGCTCTGAATGCAGACGTGCTAATATAGTAACGCAGGAAAACGGAGAATAGTGCGTGAGTAGAAGATAAATTTCAAAAAAGTTGCCACTGACGCTCCAACGCCCAAGGTGAGCTCCGCAAGGCTGCAAGCAACAGCCAAAAACTCCCGACTATCAACATAGCCGGGAGTATCTGAATAATATCGTCAGGAGAACAGCGCCCTTACTGTTCCGACTTGTTAGCACGCTTCCTCTCCAAGTGGTCGAGGATGATCTTGCGCATACGCATGCTCTTGGGCGTCACCTCCACATATTCATCAGCCTTGATGTATTCCAGGCATTCCTCAAGACTCATCACCGTCTTAGGCACCACCCTGGCTTTCTCATCAGAGCCCGAGGCGCGCACGTTGGTAAGCTGCTTGGCCTTTGTGACATTGATGACGAGGTCGTTGTCGTGAACATGCTCTCCGACCACCTGTCCGGCATAGACTTCCTCACCCGGGTCGATGAAGAACTTACCACGTTCCTGAAGCTTGTCGATGGAATAGGCATAGGCCGTACCCGTCTCCATGGCTATCATGGAGCCATTGAGCCGGCGCACGATGTCGCCTTTGTAGGGCTGATACTCCTTGAAGCGATGCGCCATGATGGCTTCGCCCTGACTGGCCGTCAGCACATTCGTACGCAGCCCGATGATGCCTCTTGAAGGAATGTCGAAGGTGATGTTCACACGGTCGCCTTCAGTGTCCATACCCGTGAGCTCACCCTTACGGCGGGTCACCATATCCACCATCTTGCTGGAGTACTCCTGCGGCACATTGATATCGAGTTCCTCAATAGGCTCGCACTTCTTGCCATCGATTTCCTTATAGATAACTTGCGGCTGGCCCACTTGGAGCTCGAATCCCTCACGCCGCATGGTCTCTATCAGTACGGAGAGATGGAGCACACCACGGCCGCTGACAATCCATTTATCAGTAGTTCCCTCCACGTTGCGCACACGCAGGGCGAGGTTCTTCTCCAGCTCCTTCTTGAGCCTTTCTCCGATATGACGGCTCGTACAGTACTTGCCTTCACGGCCAAAGAAAGGCGAATCGTTGATTGTGAAGAGCATACTCATAGTAGGCTCATCGACCGCGATGGGAGGCAGCGGCTCCGGGTTTTCGAAGTCGGCAATGGTGTCACCAATCTCGAACTTCTCAAGACCTACCACCGCACAGATGTCACCACTCTCCACCATATCGGTACGACGGTGACCGATGCCCTCAAAAGTATGAAGCTCCTTAATCTTCGTCTTTTCCTGGGTGCCATCGCGGTGACAGATAGTGATGTTCATGCCGTCACGCAGCACACCGCGATGCACGCGGCCCACCGCGATGCGCCCGGTATAGTTGCTGTAATCGAGCGATGTAATGAGCATCTGCGGCGTCCCCTCCAGATGCTTGGGAGCCGGTATCACCTCAAGAATCTTGTCAAGCAGGTAATCTATGTTGTCAGTGGGCGTCTTCCAGTCAGGTCCCATCCAGCCATTCTTAGCCGAGCCGTAAACCACGGGGAAGTCGAGTTGTTCTTCGGTAGCATTGAGGTCACACATCAAGTCGAATACCATCTCGTAGACCTGCTCCGGCCGGCAGTTAGGCTTGTCCACCTTATTGACCACAACAATGGGCTTGAGGCCAATCTTGAGCGCCTTCTGCAGCACGAATCGGGTCTGAGGCATCGGGCCTTCGAAGGCATCGACGAGCAACAGGCATCCATCGGCCATATTGAGCACTCTCTCCACCTCGCCACCGAAGTCAGAGTGACCGGGAGTATCCAAAATATTAATCTTGACACCTTTCCACCTGATGGAAACGTTCTTGGAAAGAATGGTTATCCCTCGCTCTCTCTCCAAATCATTGGAATCAAGCACTTCGCCGCTGTCGTCCTGTCCATCCCGGAAAAGCTTACCAGCGAGCATCATCTTGTCAACCAAAGTAGTCTTACCATGATCGACGTGCGCAATTACTGCGATGTTCCTAATGTCTTGCATTGTTTTATAACAAAATAAAGCTATTCTTGCAATAAAGAATAAGACCCTGCCACAAACGCTTACTTGCGGCATCTCTGAATTCTGCCTGCAAAATTACAAAAAATATCGGGAATGTTTGCCCCAACGACGGAAAAGTTGTACCTTTGCACTCGCATTTTAATATTACACATTAATAACATCAGCTATGTATTTGGACAAAGCAAAGAAAGCAGAAATCTTTGGACAATACGGGAAGTCAAACTCTGATACCGGCTCCGCAGAGAGTCAGATAGCATTGTTCTCCTACCGTATTTCCCATTTGACGGAGCACCTGAAGCGCAACCGTAAAGATTATACTACACAGCGTGCACTGACACAGCTCGTAGGAAAACGCCGCGCACTTCTCGACTACCTCTACGACCGCGACATCGAGCGCTATCGTAACATTGTGAAGGCATTGGGCCTGCGCAAGTAATCGGGAAAGCTTATTGCTTAAGCAAAGAAAGCCACAGCATCGCAAGATGCCGTGGCTTTTCTTTTGCTTTATTCCTTTCTTGGTGCGTGCTTATTCCTGAAGGATACCCAATTCTCTGAGCGGACGGGTCACGAATTCCCGTTCCAGCATCCTTGGGTGAGGGATGGTCAGTTCCGGCTCCTCAATCCGAAGGTTATCATAGAGCAGGATGTCAATATCGATAATGCGGTCGTGATAGACTCCGGCCACACTTTTCTCCGTGCGCCCCATCAAGTGCTCAATGTGCTGAGTAGCATCGAGGAGCTCACGCGGACTGAGCGGAGTATCGACTACGAGACAGGCATTGAGGAAACGATGCTCGGAATGGAATCCCCACGGTTGAGTGTCGATAGTCGAGGAACAGCGTTCCACCTTGCCCACTTTCTCACCGATAAGACTTACAGCCTGACGGAGGTTTGCACTGCGGTCACCCAGATTGGAGCCGAGCCCGAGGCAGGCTCTGTGCAAAGGACCGGTCGGGCCTAAGGGAGGATTAATCGTTGAGAATGAGCAGTGCATCGCCGTAGCAACCGAACTTATAGCCGTTTTTCACAGCCAGGTTGTAGGCCTCCATCACCGAGTCGTAACCACCGAAAGCAGCCGTTTCCATCAGCAAGGTGGAATAAGGGTGATAGAAGTTGCAAATCATGGAGTCAGCCAGACCGAATTCATAAGGCGGGAAGATGAACTTATTGGTCCATCCTTCGTACTCCTTGAGCAATCCATCCGTACCGACGGCCGTCTCAGTAGCCTTCACGACACTGGCTCCAACCGCACAAACGTGATGACCGCTTTCCTTAGCCGTGTTGACCACCTTGCAAGCCTCGGCATTGACGAACATCTGCTCTGAATCCATCTTGTGCTTGGTGAGGTCCTCAACTTCAATGTCGTGGAAGTTACCAAGACCGCAATGGAGGGTGATAAAGGCGGGATGGATGCCGATGATTTCCATCATCTTCATCATCTCGCGACTAAAGTGTAGTCCAGTGGCAGGTGCAGTGACCGCGCCTTCATGGCGGGCAAAGACGCACTGGAAGTCGTCCATATCGTCGGCAGTGGCATGATGATTCTCACGATTGTCGATGACATACCTCGGCAGGGGTGCCTCACCCAAGGCGAAGAGCTCGCGCTTGAATTCATCATGCGGACAGTCATAGAGGAACCTCAGCGTGCGGCCGCGGCTTGTGGTGTTGTCGATAACCTCAGCCACCATGGTGCCACTGTCGTCAAAGAACAGCTTGTTGCCGATACGAATCTTGCGGGCAGGCTCCACAAGCACGTCCCACAGACGCATTTCCTCATTGAGCTCCCTGAGCAGGAACACCTCTATCTTAGCGTCGGTCTTCTCCTTTGTACCATAGAGGCGGGCGGGGAACACCTTCGTATCGTTGAAGATGAACGTATCGCCATCTTCAAAATAGTCCAACACATTGCGGAAGTTCAGGTATTCGCCTTCGATGGCGTTGCCCTTGTCGTCCTTGCGGAACATTTCGATACG
This sequence comes from uncultured Prevotella sp., assembly GCA_900318855.1. Classification (GTDB taxonomy): domain Bacteria; phylum Bacteroidota; class Bacteroidia; order Bacteroidales; family Bacteroidaceae; genus Prevotella. Next base: position 3,644 of record ONMG01000212.1, on the reverse strand, counting down.
TTGTGATACCTTATGAAGCACCATGAGACGGCATTCGTCCCGGCGTGTGACGCGGAACGTGTTCTTGGTACCGTCGCTGCTGGTGAACTCGCGCACGACACTGTGCGGATAGAGCGCCACAAGCTCTTGCGGCAGCTTAAACTTGAACTGTGATAACTTCATTATTCTAAACTCCTTCTATTTCTTGATGGTCGAGCCATTCCTGGAAATGGTCGAAACTAATACAGTCGTTCTCAGTATATCCCCCTGCTCTCGTCCGTCGAAGTGAGGTGAGGAAGGCTCCGCTGCCCAGGCTACGGCCCACATCGCGGGCCAGGGCGCGGATATAAGTGCCCTTGCCGCAGGTCACATGGAGCGTGAGCCTCATGTCGGAGGCCGAGAAATCGAGCAGTTCGATGCTGTCGATTCTCACGTGCTTCGGCCGCAGTCTCACGTCCTCGCCCTGCCGGCGGAGCATGTAGGAGCGCGTGCCCTCCACCTTGCATGCACTATAAGTGGGCGGCACCTGCTCGATGTCGCCTACAAAGGCCTGGAGCCTCTGCCTCACCAGCTCCTCGGTGATGTGCTCCGTAGGATAGGTGGCGTTCACGGTGTGCTCCCGGTCATAGCTGGCCGTTGTAGCCCCGAGTTGCAGTCCGGCCACATACTCCTTAGTATGGGTCTGGAGCTCAGGGATGAGCTTTGTAGCCCTCCCGGTGCAGAGCAGCAGCACGCCCGTCGCCAGCGGGTCGAGCGTTCCGGCATGCCCCACTTTCACCTTGCATCCCAACTTCTGCGAAAGCAGATAGCGGATATGGGCCAAGGCACCGAAGCTCGACATGCGGTAAGGCTTGTCGATGGCAATGATTTCGCCTTTGAAGAAATCCATAGCCTACTCGAACATCACCATGCTGTGACCTGTCAGCATCCAGATAAGGATGAAGGCTCCTACGATGATACGGTAGACACCAAACCACTTGAAGCCGTATTTGGAAAGGAAGTCGACAAACCATTTCATGGCCAGCAGGGCCACAATGAAGGCCACGACACTTCCAACGATAAGCATCATAATGTTGTCGGAAGTGGCCCAAGTGGTGCCGACGGCATGGTCACCGATGAAGAGCTCCAGCAGGTCGAGCCCCGTAGCAGCAGCCATGGTGGGCACGGCGAGGAAGAAAGAGAATTCGGCAGCCCGACGGCGCGTGAGCTTCTGGCTCATGCCTCCCACTATGGTGGCCATACTGCGACTGGTGCCAGGAATCATGGAGAAGCATTGGATGATACCTATGTTAAAGGCCCGGCGCTCTGTAATCTTGTTATCCTCGCTGCCCTTATTGAATATCCTGTCGCAGAAAAGCATGAACACACCACCTACGACAAGCATCACGGGCACTATCCAGATGGCGTTCTCGGGAGTGAGCATGAAGTCTATCATGCCGCTCTTCTTCACCACGAAGCCTATCACACCCGTAGGGATGAAAGCCACGATGAGCAGCCAGTAGAAATTCCACTTATGCTTTATCTTCTGCCATGAAGTGCTGCCTGCGGGTGCCGGCGTGTGATCGAGCCGGAAAAAGCGGTTCCAGTAAAGCACCACGACAGAAAGAATGGCACCGAACTGGATGATGACTGTAAAGGCACGCACGAAAGCTGAGTTCTCGACGCCCAGCAGATTCTCTGCTATGAGCATGTGGCCGGTCGACGATACGGGGAGAAACTCGGTCAGTCCCTCCACGATGGCGATAATAATGGTCTGAAGAAGGGTCATTTATTCGGCTTCGGGGGCTTGAGGGTGAGTATTCCGAGTGGTGTCGTCACCGTTATCCTTAGGCTTGCGCACAACGGCATAAATGATGGAGATGAAGCCGAAGAAGCATATCACCGGCGCCACCTTGATGCGCATGGGGCTGAAGATTGAAGGGTCGTAGTGATGCTCATCAGAGCCCGACCCTGCCATAAGAAATAAGCCGAGGATGACAACAAGCATCCCGACAGCCAGAAGGATGAAGTTCACCTTGTCGAAAGCCAGATTTCTCTTGTCCATTGATGTTGATTTTGATTGACAGTTCTTTATTCTTTATGCTCCTTTGCACCCGAGGGGCGCCTGACCGGAACTAAGAGGATATACCTTATTATAATTATATATATCCACGTCAGCCCACGGTATAGGAGAAATGACTAAATCTTATAGAGGTCACCGGCCTTCATCTTCAGGAACTTATTCACTGAGATGCTGGCACAGAGGGCCGTGATGATGATGCCGAAGAGGATGACACTCACTCCCGTAACCGTGAGCACAGGCCAGGTGAGCACCGTGAACACATCGGGGAAGTCGTAGGTCAGACCAAAGACGCAGGCTGCCAGGACGGCGTCGGCCGCCACGGCTGCAATAATGCCAATGCTCACGGCCTGGCGGACAAAGGGCCTGCGGATGAAACTCCACGAAGCTCCTACCAGCTTCATGGTGTGAATGGAGAATCGGCGGGCGTAGATGCCCAGCCTGACGGTGTTGTTGACTAGCGAGAAACTCACGAACGTGAGCAGAACAGCTAAAACGAGCAGCACGATGCTGAATTGACTCAGCGTCTTATTCATCTTGCTGATAAGGTCCTGCGGATAGGTTATCTCGCCCACCTTGGGATACTGCCGCAGCTCACTGGAAATCCATCTCAGCGAGTCGTTGTTGGCATAGTCGGCCTTCAAATGAAGCTCCACACTGGGCTGGTAAGGGTTGCCCCCGATGAATTCCGAAGGGTCGGTTCCCAAGGCTTGCCTCTGCTCTCTGAGCACCTGCTCCTTACTGATGAATTCGAGTGAACTGATGTAAGGACGCTTGCGCAGGTCGGTGCAGAGCTGACGCGCTTCCGAGGGTGTCATGTCTTCCCGAAGCATCATCGTCACAACCACATTCTCTCGCATGGAGTTGGCCAGATTGTAAGCCGTTCCTACCGACATCACGACTAGCCCAAGCAGCACAAGCACCATGCTGGTGCTTATGCAGAGTGTTATGACCTGCAGACCACTATGACTGCGGGCCGCCTTGCGATTCTTTCCCATTTAAATACCTAACACAAATCTTGCAAATCGGTTACGGCAAGCACGCACTTCAATGGCAGCCCTCCAACGAGGCCTGCCGCCAAAAGGGCACACTTAGCCTAATTTCTTGCAAAGATAATAGAATTCAACGGAAAACACACCGATAGCGGAATTATTTATTATTTATTTGCACTTGATTCCACCGTTCTTTTTCACACCGCAACAGACTGCCTTCATGGGAACCCATTGGCCGCGCGCCAGACTCCGCATCCCAGGACTCAAAGTTGATACTTACGGAAGCCGTCCATCAGGCTTGAGATGCAGGCGCATAGCAGGCCTTTGTAACCCAAAGGGCACGGTAGCCAAAGACGGCCACTCAATCCCCCGTCAGCACTTCTATTGTCGAAGAAGCGTGCTAATCCATTGTCCGACTTCTCCGGGCAGAGTGCTGCCCACCACACCAAGACAAAACGCTTTTAGTAGTAACGAATGGTCCAATGCAGGGGCAGGTATAGGAGGTCAACACTGTGGGGCAGGCGGGGCAAAATCCATGAATTTTGGGGGGGAAAGGCTTGGTTGACTAAATGGTAATCCTATAGTTACTATGTTTGCAAACGCTAACGCAAAGT
>ONMG01000057.1 GCA_900318855.1 uncultured Prevotella sp. | reverse complement strand
TCTTCGATGCTACTCAGACTATGGTAGTGAAGATCGACGACGACACTTATGAGGTGCAGGTTGTTTCTTGGTACGACAATGAGAACTCTTACACTTCTCAGATGGTTCGCACCATCAAGTACTTCGCTGAATTGAAGTAATACCCATTAAGGGAGAAAGAATATTTCGGGTCACTGGAATCAAATCCAGTGGCCTTTTTTAATGTCCCGGTATCATTGGCTCAGCTCTTTATTCCACTTTGGATTGGACTCTGCCGGTCACTGCAATGAGTAAGGACTTGTGCGGAAAAACTTCAAGCTAAAGAAAATATTTGCAGAATCTCTTTGGTATCCCTAAGTTTTGCATTATCTTTGCATTAAATAGTAGAATCAGCCTATCGGGAGCGGACGCTTACGGGGTATACTTTTCAATACGATTTACTGCATATGAAATCCATGCTCACTATTCTTGGTCCCACCGCAAGCGGAAAAACCGCGCTTGCCGCACATTTGGCCTACCGGCTCCGAGGTGAAATCATCTCGGCCGACAGCCGGCAGATATATAGAGGTATGGACATCGGAACCGGCAAGGATTTGGACGACTATTTCGTTGAGGGTTATCCCGTCCCTTATCATCTTATCGACATCCGTGAAGCCGGTGAGAAGTATAACCTTTATGAATATCAGCACGACAGCTATGCAGCCTATTCCGACATCCTTCGTAGGGGCCGTCTGCCGATACTCTGTGGCGGTACCGGACTCTATATCGAAGCTATGCTAAAGGGCTATCGACTGTCGCCCGTGCCCCAGGATAAGGAGCTGCGCCAAAGGCTTGCACATGTTTCTCTTGAAGAGCTCACCGACATGCTTCGGAAACTGAAAGAGCAATCAGGCTCCGCAATGCACAATACAACCGATGTCGACACAGCGCAGCGTGCTATCCGCGCCATTGAGATCGAAACCTACAATCTGAAGCATCCTACAGACGCGCGAGCTATTCCCCCAATCGATGCGCTCGTGATAGGCATCAGTATTGGAAGAGAGGAGCGCCGTCGCCGCATCACGGAACGGCTGAAGTCCCGTCTTGACAATGGGATGATTGACGAGGTGAAGGGGCTGATAGACAGCGGAGTACATCCCGATGATCTGATTTATTATGGTCTCGAATACAAGTATCTCACACTTTATGTCATCGGGAAGCTCTCTTACGATGAGATGTTCAGCCAGCTCGAGATTGCCATTCATCAGTTTGCCAAGCGACAGATGACGTGGTTTCGGGGGATGGAGCGTAGGGGTTGTGTCATCCATTGGATAGATGCTTCGTTGAGCATGGAGGAGAAAGTGGAACGCGCCATTGAGTTGGCCCGGTCCAATGATTTAAATATAGATAGAATGTAAAGAAGCTCATCATGATAACGAATGGAAACAAGTGGGGCGTGGTCTACTGCCCTAATCATGAAGTTTTCTGGCCGAAGAAGACAAGAGAAAAGGTGGAGAAGAGCCTGAAGGCACATGCTGTAGACTACGATTTCGTGCAGAGTGAGAAAAAAGGGAGTGTCGCACGGCTCGTTAAGATGTTCATCAATAATGGCTACACCACGATCGTCATCGTCGGAGGCGACTCTGCGCTCAACGATGCTGCTAACGCACTGATGCAGGTGGAGAAAGCTGTGAGGGACAGGATAGCACTTGGCATCATTCCCAATGGTACAATGAACGACTTTGCCCATTACTGGGAGTTCAAGGAGGATGACTACGACCGCACGATAGAATGGCTGAAGTCGAGGCGCATCCGTAAAATTGACCTCGGATATATTCACTATCAGAATGCACAAGGCGACACGTGCCGCCGCTATTTTCTCAATTGCGTGAATATTGGGTTGGTAGCTGCCATCACGAATCTCCGCAAGCGCACTCATCACTTCTTCTTAGGCTCCCGTGCACTGTCATTTATCTTCTCGTTTGTCCTCATGGGCTTCCAGCGGTTGGAATACAAGATGAATATGAGAATCAACAGCGAGACGATAAAACGGAAGGTGATGACGGTGTGCATTGGCAATTGTCAGGGCTACGGGCAGACTCCCAATGCCGTGCCCTATAACGGATTGCTCGATGTTTCCGTGGTGTGCCATCCTCAGACCAGACAGTTCGTTTTCGGCATCTATCTGTTTCTGAAAGGCAAGATTCTTAATCACCGGAGTGTTCTCCCCTATCGCACTCGCCGCATTGAAGTGCTCAATTCGGGTCATGCTCCTGTCTCCATTGACGGTCGTCTGATGCACACTCCCGTGGGAAGCTTCAGTGTTGGCGTGGAGCAAGAGGTTATCAATTTCATCATTCCTTCTTGACGCTACCGCTGTGAAGGGCTTCGATGTGATAGCAAGAAGTTTTCATGGAGTACTTTCGCTGAGATGCATGGAGGGCGGGGCCCCCTCGCTGTGACGCACGAGATAGGTTGAATGCTTCGCTCTAATCTCAGCCTAACCTTGAAATTTCTCGCAGTACGTCCTCTCGCAGCAGCTTTAGTCGCTTGCCGTCGATTTCCACTAACTTCTCCGAGGCGAAACCGGAGAGCGTTCTGATGGCGTTGCTCGTGGTCATATTCGACAGACTTGCTAAATCCTCTCTGCTCAGATAGAGGTTGAGCGCGTGTGTATGCTCGTCCTCACCGTAGATATCCTTCAGTGCAAGCAGCGACTCGGCCAGCCGTCCGCGAATGTGCTTCTGAGTGAGATTCACGATTTTTAGCTCCGACCGGCCCAAGAGCCGGGCGTATGTCCTGATAAAATACATGCCCACGGAACCATTGCTTTGGGCCAACTGCGTAATCAGCTGCAGAGGCGCCCTTGCTATCTGACTCACTTCTAAGGCTTTGGCCGATGTTGAATAATGCTCACCGGCGAATGCTGCTCTACAGCCAAACAGCTCACCATCCTTTACTACTCTCACAATTTGGCTTCTTCCGCCGATACCGTCCTTGCAAATCTTCACCTTCCCCGTTAGCAGAAAGAAGCAATATTCCGGCAGAGCCCCTGATTCGTATATCACGCCGTTACGGCGAACACTCTCAGTCGATAGGTTCTGCGAAAGGAGTCTTTGTTCTTCTTTGCTCAGTGGTCCAAAGAGATTAGACAACTCACGGCTAATCTCATCGTAGTCAACATTCCTCATTACAATCTTTGCCATTGTATCTTCTCCTCCGTCCTACAATTACCTCAAAATTACAAAAATCAGACGACATACGTCCCTAAATAGATGTAAAATGTATTCTACAACATAAATTGTAGACTTTTTGCGATATTTTATCCTACTTTATTTGGTGTGGTCAAGGAATATTACTATTTTTGAAGAACAAAGCAGGGATGGGCTGAGGATACACCTAAGGCTCTCCCCTTTTGACATCACTTAATCCTATCTATTATAGACTATGAGCTATCTAAGATTTGAGAAAGCGACAATGACGAACCTGGAGGAGTCGCTCTCACGCGAACTACTAAGAACGAACCGGTCTGGGGCTTATTCTTGTTCCACCATTGTTGACTGCAATACCAGGAAGTATCATGGATTGCTTGTGGTTCCCGTCCCTGAGCTCGACGAAGAGAATCATGTGTTGCTATCCTCGCTCGACCCTACTGTCATCCAGCACGGTGCGGCTTTCAACCTTGGGCTGCACAAGTACCAGGGGAATAACTTCAGTCCGAAGGGTCATAAGTACATCCGGGAATTCGACTGCGACAAAGTGCCTACAACCGTCTATCGTGTGGGGGGAGTCGTTCTGCGCAAGGAAGTGGTCTTCCAGCATTATGAGGACCGCATCCTGATTCGCTACACCCTGATCGACGCCCACTCTGAGACCAAGCTGCAGTTCCGTCCGTTCTTGGCTTTCCGTAGTGTGCGTCAGTTCACGCATGAGAATTCCACTGCGAGCCGTGATTATGCGGCTGTGGAGAATGGCATACGCACCTGTATGTATGCGGGCTATCCGGACCTCTACATGCAGTTCTCCAAGGAGAACACGTTTGTCTTCCAGCCCGACTGGTACCGCGGCATCGAATATCCCAAAGAGCAGGAGCGCGGTTATGCCTCCACCGAGGACCTCTATGTGCCGGGCTACTTCGAGATGGACATCAAGAAAGGCGAAAGCATCGTCTTCGCTGCTTCCACCTCCGAGAGTAAGCCCAAAGGGCTCAAGCGTCTTTTCGATAAGGAAGTAGCTGAGCGCAGTCCGCGCGACAACTTCTTCCATTGTCTGGTCAATGCGGCCCACCAGTTCCACAATCGCGCCAAGAACGATGACCGCTATATCCTTGCAGGCTATCCCTGGTTTAAATGCCGGGCCCGCGACACCTTTGTGGCTCTGCCCGGTCTCACTCTCTCCATCGAGGAACCCGACTACTTCATTTTGGTTATGAAGACGATGGCGCGTGGCTTGCGTGAGTTCATGGAGGGCAAGCCCGTCACCGTTAAGGTATCAGAAATGGAGCAGCCCGACGTGCCCCTGTGGTGCATCTGGGCCATACAGCAGTATGCCAAGGAATACAGTATCGAAGAGTGTCTGAAGATATTCGGAAAGCTCGTTGCCGACATTATGAAATACATCATCGGCGAGAGGCATCCCAACCTCGTGCTCAAAGATAATGGGCTCCTCTGGACCGACGGCCGCGACAAGGCCGTCACGTGGATGAACTCCACGGCTAACGGCCGTCCGGTGGTGCCACGCACAGGCTATATAGTTGAGTACAACGCCCTTTGGTACAATGCCTTGAAGTTTGCCGCGTCGCTCGCCATGGTCAAGGACGATAGCGAGGCCTCTGCCGACTACGAGAGCAAGGCCGAGAAGTGCAAGGACGCATTCCTTTCCACCTTCATGAACCAATATGGCTATCTCTACGATTTTGTCGACGACACCAAGGTCGACTGGAGCGTGCGGCCGAATATGGTCTTCGCCGTAGCCCTCGATTATTCTCCGCTCAACATGGAGCAGAAGAAGAGTGTGCTCGACATCTGCACGCGCGAGTTGCTCACTCCCAAAGGGCTCCGCTCGCTGTCGCCCAAGAGCAGCGGTTACAATCCTATGTATGTCGGTCCGCAGACCCAGCGCGACTACGCCTATCATCAGGGTACCGCCTGGCCGTGGCTGGGAGGCTTCTACATGGAGGCCTGCCTGAAGCTTTATAAGCGCACCCGTCTGAGCTTCATCGAACGTCAGATGGTGGGCTATGAGGATGAGATGCAGCAGCATTGCCTCGGCACCATCCCCGAGCTCTTCGACGGCAATCCTCCCTTCCAGGGCCGCGGAGCTATCTCCTTCGCCATGAATGTGGGAGAGCTGTTGCGCACCCTTGAACTATTAGAGAAATATAAATACTGATAAGCTAAGCTGAAGATATATGAAAGTACTAATGTTCGGGTGGGAATATCCACCTCATGTCTATGGAGGCTTGGCCACAGCCAATTTTGGTATCGCTGAGGGCCTGCATGCTCAAGGTGATGTCGACATCACACTCTGTCTGCCCAAGCCGTGGGGCGACGAGGATCACACCTTTGCCCACATCCTGGCCATGAACTGCGTGCCCATTGCGTGGCGCGATGTCAACTATGACTACGTGAACAACCGCATCGGGAAACTCATGAACCCCGACCTCTATTACAAACTGCGCGACCACATCTATGCCGATTTCAACTACATGGATATCAACGACCTCGGCTGTATGGAGTTCGCTGGCGGCTATCCGGGCAACCTTCATGAGGAAATCAATAACTACTCGGTTATTGCCGGTGTGGTGGCCAGGACTCTCGACTTCGACATCATCCACGCCCACGACTGGCTCACTTTCCCTGCCGGAATCCATGCCAAGGAAGTCAGTGGCAAACCGCTCTGCATCCATGTGCATGCCACCGACTTTGACCGCAGCCGCGGTCATGTGAACCCCACCGTCTACGGTATCGAAAAGGACGGTATGGACCATGCCGACTGCATCATGTGTGTCTCCGACCTCACACGCCGCACTGTCATCAACGAGTATCATCAGGATCCGCGCAAAGTGTTCACCGTCCATAATGCCGTCTACCCACTGAAGAAGGAACTGCAGGACATCCCGCGTCCCGACCACACGGGCAAGGAGAAGGTTGTCACCTTCCTCGGGCGCATCACCATGCAAAAAGGTCCCGAATACTTTGTGGAGGCTGCCAACATGGTGCTCCACCGCACCCGCAACATCCGTTTCTGCATGGCCGGATCGGGCGACATGATGAATCAGATGATTTATCTCGCCGCTGAGCGCGGCATTGCCGACCGCTTCCATTTCCCCGGGTTCATGAGGGGCAAGCAAGTGTATGAATGTCTGAAGGATTCCGACGTCTATGTCATGCCCTCCGTGAGTGAGCCATTCGGCATCTCACCGCTCGAAGCCATGGAGTGTGGCACCCCAGCCATTATCTCGAAGCAAAGTGGATGTGCCGAAATCCTGACCAACTGCATCAAGATTGACTATTGGGACATTCATGCTATGGCCGACGCCATCTACTCTATCTGCCACAACGACAGCCTCTTTCATTACCTCCAGGAAGAAGGGCAAAAGGAAGTGGCGCAAATCACTTGGGAAAAGGTGGGACGATGGATTCGAGAACTCTACGAGCGTACCCTCGGCTGGCGGCACTGACCGATCATAGAGAATGACTGCAATAAGATTAAACCCATACTAAATAGCGATTATTATGAAGACTATCTGTTTATATTTTGAGATACATCAGATTATCCATTTGAAGCGTTACCGTTTCTTCGACATCGGCACCGACCACTACTACTACGATGACTACGAGAACGAGCATTCCATCAGCGATATCGCCGAGCGCTCCTATCTCCCGGCTTTGGAAACGCTATTGGAGATGATAAAAGCCAACAACGGCTATTTCAAAGTGGCCTTCTCGCTCTCCGGAGTAGGCATCGAGCAACTCGAGGTGCATGCGCAGAAGGTGCTCGACAAGCTGCAGGAGCTCAATGAGACGGGCTGCGTGGAGTTCCTCGCTGAGCCCTACTCTCACGGACTTTCCTCCCTCGTCAACGAGGAGAGCTTTGCTGCCGAGGTGAAGCGACAGATGAAGAAGATGAAGGAATACTTCGGTAAGACACCGCAGATTCTCCGCAACTCCGGACTCATCTACAGCGACGACATCGGAATGCAGGCGGCGCAATTGGGATTCAAGGGTATGCTCACTGAAGGAGCCAAGCATGTGCTCGGATGGAAATCACCGCACTACATCTATAACTGTGCCCTTGCCCCCAACCTCAAGTTGCTGCTGCGCGACGTCAATCTCAGCGACGACATCTCGTTGCGGTTCAACGACAAGGAGTGGCCCGGCTACCCGCTTTTTGCCGATAACTACATTAAGGAGATGGCCGACCAGCCTCAGGAAGAGAAGTTCTACGGCATCTTCATGAACCTCAGTGCTATCGGTATCTCTCAGCCTCTCTCGAGCAATATCCTCGAATTCCTCAAGGCACTGCCAGCCTGCGCCAAGGCCAAGGGCATCACCTTCTCCACACCTTCCGAAGTGTGCGACAGCATGCCCAGTGTGGGCGGACTCGATGTGCCCGACACCCTCTCGTGGATGGATGAGGAGCGCGATGTGTCGACTTGGCTTGGCAACCCCATGCAGCGTGAGGCTTTCAACAAGCTTTACAGTGTGGCCGACCGAGTGCGCATTGCCGATGACCCACGTATCAATCAGGACTGGGACTATCTGCAGGCCTCCAACAACTTCCGCTTCATGTCCACCAAACCATCACACGTGGGCATCGACCGCGGCATCTACAGCAGTCCCTTTGACGCTTTCACCAACTACATGAACATCCTGGGCGACTTTCTGAGCCGCGTCAACAGCCTCTATCCCGATGACATCGATAATGAGGAGCTTAACTCTCTGCTCACTACCATCCGTAACCAGGAAGAGGAAATCGACATGAAGGAGAAGGAGATTAGCCGCTTGCAGACCAAGATTGAGAAGATCGAGGCTGCCGAAGAGAAGCTCCGCGTGAAAGTGGAGAAGAAGAGTAAAACGGCTAACTCGAAGAAGATGGAGGTCTAACCTAAGAGGGTGGCCGGACAACTCAAAACAGCAAGGGCGGACAATTGTCCGCCCTTTTTTCATTATTGGAGTGTCGCAGCATCCCTCGCATATCGGTTGATGTGACTACCTCAAAAGAACAATCCCCGCGATGCATCTGTTCTTGCCGTGATGCCGGGCCTGAGGAACGAACCCTAAATAGCTGGTTGATGCGTGAAGACAAAGATGAAGAAAATGGTCAAGCAAAGGCTTTCGCTCCCAAAGGAGCCCTGAGGCTAAAGCTATGAGATGACCTTACGAGCAAGCTCGACGGCCATCCTATAGCTTTATCCTCACCCCTACGGGGACAAAGCCTTTCCATGACGAAAATCGCTGTCGCGTAAAATTGCGCCTGCGGCGCATAAAATAGGATAGCAATGGACTTGTGCTCGATGATATTGCCACTATCTTGCTTCACCTTCTATAATTTATGGCGGAGTCGGAATAAAGTAAGGCCCTGCCCGCAGCTTGATGCTGCAAGGCAGGGCCTTAATTATCG